>CAZXCO010000990.1:0-1768 GCA_964639095.1 uncultured Solibacteraceae bacterium | reverse complement strand
CGGGTACACGCTTTTGTGGACTCTGATCCCGACCACGATTGCGCTGGTCGTCGTGCAGGAAATGGCCGCGCGCATGGGCGCGATTACCGGCAAAGGGTTGTCGGACCTGATTCGCGAAGAGTTCGGGCTGCGGATGACCTTCTTCACCATGTTCGTGCTCGGCATGGCGGACTTCGGCAACATCGCATCGGAATTTGCGGGACTCGCCTCAGGACTTGGGATTTTCGGGGTCAGCAAGTATGTTGCGGTTCCGATCGGCGCGGCCCTGGTGTGGCTGGTGATCGTGCGAGGTTCATACAGACCGGTCGAGCGGGTGCTGCTGATCCTCTCGATGATCTATTTCGCCTATCCGGTCTCCGCGTTTCTGGCCCGCCCGGACTGGAAACTTGCCATTCAGGACACGATCGTCCCGCAATTCAACTCCGATCCCGGATATCTGGTGATGATCGTGGGCCTGATCGGAACCACCATCACACCCTGGATGCAGTTCTACCTCCAGGCGTCGATCGTCGAGAAAGGCGTATCCAAGCGGAACTACGGATTGAGCCGTCTCGATGTGATTTTCGGATGCATTGTGACCGACGTCATCGCGTTTTTCATCGTGGTGGCGTGCGCGGCCACGATCTACCATTCGCAGCACCGCGAGATCTCGGATGTGGCGGACGCCGCGAAGGCCCTTGCGCCCTTCGCCGGGAGATTTGCAGCCATCCTCTTCGCCGTGGGACTGGTGAACGCGTCGCTGATGTCGGCGGCCATTCTCCCGCTTGCCACGGCCTACAACATCTGCGAGGGCCTCGGATTCGAGTCGGGAATCGACCGCCGCTTCAGCCAGGCGAAGATCTTTTACGGACTCTATACGGGGCTGATCGTCTGCGGCGCGGGATTCGTGCTGACGCCGCACCTGCCGCTGCTGAAAGTCATCCTGATCTCCCAGGTGGCCAATGGAATCCTGCTGCCGTTCGTTCTCGCGTTTATGCTCATTCTGATCAACCGGGAAAGACTGATGGGCGAATACCGGAATGGCCCGTGGGGGAACTTCATCGCCGGAGCGACCAGCGTCATCATGGTGCTCCTGACTATTGCCCTGATCTATAACAGCGTCACGGGCTGAAGCACGTCCGAAATGGCAGCCGGGTTGCTCTCGTCAGCACCGTGAAGACTGTCGCGGCACTGTTTGTCCTGGTGCTCCTCGCGGGCTGCTCGCGTGAGGAGCAGGATCGCGCTCGCGCCCAGGCCGAGCGGGCCCGGGAGCAGGCGCGCCAGACGGCGGGACAGTTGAAACATGATTCCAAAGAGGTTCTCCGTCAGGCGGGTAACGAAGCGCACAAAGCCAGCGCGGAACTGAACCGCGATCTGGAGAAGGCCCGGCAGAAGACGCGGCATGCGCTCGATCAGCCGGAACATCCGGATGATCCTCCTCCAGACGAGCACGGCGGGCGTTAACGCCGATCCGGTTATTTCCGCGTCACCCGGAAAGGAAGTTGAATCGTCCTTTCACCCGGGGTAGCTGCGGGCTCTCGGCGCCGGTCCACGTCAAACGGCCGGTCCAGCCGGTTCCCGCAGATGTCTTCCAGCGTACTGTCGGCGGCCAGCCGATATTCCCCGGCCTTCCAGGGTTCGGCGGGCGTAAAGCGCCACTCGGTCTCGTCGCGGTCCATGGCGACCGTGCCGCGGAGACCGGGCAAGCTGAGCATTCTCTCGAGGAGCGCATAGTCCATCGACTCCGGGAAATCGACGACGAGAGGCTCGAGCGTTCCGGCCGCGGGCG
>CAZXCO010000989.1:0-3081 GCA_964639095.1 uncultured Solibacteraceae bacterium | reverse complement strand
CCTGGCAGGCATCCGTGGAATGACGCCGCAAAAGCCGGCGCCCGTGCAGCGAACCGCCAGACGCGGTCGTCGATAACCCTTTATGCCGGATTGCGCCGGTCGAGCGGCGTCCGCGGCTTTTCCAGGGCGTATGCACCCACTGTGGGCATTGTGCCGAAGACGTCGAACATCGGGCGCGCGCCCGCATCATAGGTCGTCATGGGCCGCATGCCGAGAATGATTTCCATGGTCCGCAAGACCGACGCCTGCGTGTACATCGTGTTGTTCACGGTCCCCTTTTTGACCCACGGCGAGATCACCCAGGCCGGCGCGCGATGCGGATCGACGTGATCGGCGCCACCCTGCGTATTGGCTTCCACGATGAAAATCGCTGTCTCGTTCCAGAAGCGGCTTTGCGAGACAGCCTCCACGAGCTTCCCCACGCCCTGATCGTTGTCCGCCACCGCGGACGCCGGCGCGATGCGGCCCCGGGCAGTGCCGGAGGTACGGTCATTGGCCATCCGGACGATCGTCAGTTGCGGCATTTGCCCGGCGCTTTCGAATTTCTTCAGCTCGGAAACGAACTCATCGGCCCGGTCCACATCGGCATAGTCGGGATCCCAGGGCGCGTAATCCTTATCGGTGACTTTGTCGAGTACCGGATCGTTCACCTTCACATCGACGTCGCCGTCAGCAGATTTCACCGGAACCGCCCACTCCCCGTAATTCCGCAGGGAGACTCCTGCCTGCACCGCGTTCGTCCAGAGATATCCCGCGGGCGGCGTATTGGCCCGTTCCGTGCCCTCGAAATCGTAAAGAGACCGGCGGCCGGCGGCCTGACCGGGCCAGAGACGCTGGGTGTAATCCGGGGCGATGGCGGCCGTCGCCCAGTTCTGGCCGTCCGCAGTTCCGTCCCCATTGGCATAGAAGTTATCCAGCAGCACGAACTCGCTTGCGAGCCTGTGCAGGTTCGGCGTCACCGCGGCCCCGAAAGTGGCCAGGGACGCATCCCCATTGCCCTGTTTCAAATCGCCCAGCACCTGATCGTACGTGCGGCCTTCTTTGATCACATAGATGACGTGCTTGATCGGCCCCCCGGGACGAATCGGGCTGCCCGAAGGAATCCCCGCATCTTCCAGCTTTTCGTCGCGATACGGCGAGTTTGCGGACACTTCGCGGGTGTAGCCGGCGAGCGCTGCATCATCGGGATCGTCCACAAGTTGAACCATGCCGTGCTGTGACGCGGCCACCGGCGGCTTTGAACCTGCCGGAGCCGGGGCTTTCCCGTTCAGGATTCCGATTCGCCCGTCGGGTAATCCGAAAGCTGCGGTTGGATACCAGCCCGCCGGGACGAAGCCGAGAACACGGCTATGCGCTCCTGTCACATCGACGACGCCGGCCGCGTTCGCATCCGCGCACGCGACAAACAGCTTCCCGCCATCGGCGCTCAAACCAAGCCCGGCCGGCGTGGAGCCCAAAGGTTGATTCGGCGTCAGCCCCAGATTGATCGTTTCCAGTCGCGACAGATCGCCCGCCTCGGTCGCCCCCAGCACGTAGACGTTATTTGTGTTGCTCGCCGAGACGAAGAGCCGCGCCGTGACATTCGGCTGGTCCTCCACAGAGCCCTCGCGCCAGACCATGTCGGTGGGGTGGGCTCCCACGCGTTCGAGCGCGAGGCGGTTCCCCGTGCTGGTTTCATACTGCCCGATCGAGCCATCGGCCCAATGCGAGACGTAGAAGCTCTTTCCCGAAGGATGAAACAGAATGCGATACGGCCGACGGCCCGTCTTGAAGCGGGAAAGGACAAGTCCCGACTGCGGATTGACCACGACAACCGAATCCCGGTACACATCCGCGGCATAGAGCAGCCGGCCATCCGGCGAGAACTGCACGTCGCCGATGAAATCCTGCGGCTTGCGATCCTTCTCGGCGACGATGGGGAAGACCCGCGAAGGCGTCAGCACGCCTTTGGCGAAGGAGTATTCATAGATCGCCGCTTTCGACGCTCCGCCGACGTATACTTTGTCGCCCGTTTTCGAAATCGCGAGACCGAGCCAGGCGTCCGGCGCCGCCGCGCGGCTCACCTCTTTGCCGGCCGCCAGATCGATCACGCTGATGGAGGGTGGATTGTAGCCGCCGTTCAGCACCAGCAGCAGCTTTTTGTCCGGCGTGATCGCGGCCGACATCGGCAGCGTATCGACGGGAATCTGGCGGCCCGCGGGTGTGATTCGCCAGCCGCTGCTCAACAGGAATCCTCCCCCGTCGGTGGGGCCGGGGTGTTCCGGCGGCGCGACCTGCGAGATCGACAGCGAGGCGCCGGCGGCGATCAGGGCGACGATCGCAAGGAAGCCCGCCAGTCCGGGACGGCGCATCACTCGAACTCCGAATAACGCTGCGCCAGAGGCAATCGCCGGCCCATCCCGAAGGCCTTCGATGTCACTTTGAGCCCCGGCGCCGCCTGCTGTCTCTTGTATTCGTTGCGATCGACCTTCGTGATCACGTCGCGTACCAACTCGAGCGGCAGGGCGAGCTCCGACGCGATCTCGTCCGCCCTGTGGTTTTCCTCTATGTACAGGCGGAGAATGCCATCCAGAACGTCATAAGGCGGCAGCGAGTCGCTGTCCTTCTGGTCCGGACGAAGCTCGGCCGAGGGCGCCTTTTCGAAGACGGATGCCGGAATCGCATCGTGATGCCTGAGATTCGCGACCCGCGAGAGCGAATACACCATCGTCTTCGGCAGATCGCTGATGACCGCGAGACCGCCGCACATGTCGCCATACAACGTGCAATAGCCGACCGCCAGCTCGCTCTTGTTCCCTGTCGTCAGAAGGATGGCGTTGAATTTGTTCGAAAGCGCCATGAGCGTGAGGCCGCGCAGGCGCGCTTGAATATTTTCCTCGGTAACGTCCTGCTCGCAGCCCGTAAACACCGGGGCAAGCGTCCGGAGCATCTCTTCATATGCGGGCGTAATCGGAATCGTGTCGAAACGGATTCCCAGCCCCTGGGCCAGCGCGCGGGCGTCGGTGATGCTGTGGTCCTAGGAGAATGGTCCGGGCATGGCGACTCCATGGACATTCTCGCGCCCCACCGCATCCACGGCAA
>CAZXCO010000988.1:0-1888 GCA_964639095.1 uncultured Solibacteraceae bacterium | reverse complement strand
GGTTTTGAAATATTCGTAATCGGCCGCCGGCGCCCGGGCCGCCGGGACCGCGGCCTGAAAGACGCCAACTGCCATCAGAAGCGCCGCGGCGCGCCCCCGGTCCGTTGTTCGGGAATATGTCATCCGTTTGCCTATCCTCGGCGGACAACCATTTCGAAATGGCCGCGAAAGACACGGCTGTTCTTCCGAAACCTGTGCGTAACACGGAAGTATATACCTCCTCCCGCGGCAAATCCACGGCTCAGTTGATACAGTCGGGCCGGCGGATCGTCCGGTTCCGCATGCCTCCGATGGGGCATCGTTCGATCACTCACGTGGCTGTCGCCGGCGGCTCGCATCCGTCTGCATTCCGCCTCCCGGATTGCGTCAGTATGAAAACGGAGAGTGCTTGCGGCATGTGTTTCGCCGGAACTCCGACGCGTGAGTCCACCCTTATCCGCGAGGCGAAAAGCGGAGGCGGCAGCCGCTCCGCCAGTGGGCTCCGCCTGGCAATCCGGCTTCTCGATCGCGTGCTTCGCTGGAAACTCGGAATCTTCGAATTTGCGGAGGATGAGGCGTGCATGCTCCGCATCGCCCGGTCCCGTTCGCCGGTTGGTTTCGATCTTCCCGACGGAGCGAAAATCCGAAAGGGCGACCCGATCGCCGACCTGCATTTCCGGAACGAGAGTCTGACCGGCTGCTGGAGCGGACCATCGAGATTCGGGTCCGCCGTTCGTTTTCACCGGAGGATCCATACATCGCTGAGGCTGCTGGCGGAGCGCATTGCGGCGGATCCCGCGCTGCACGATATTCAGGGGCTGCATGCGCGTCTCTGGCTGCATCCCGGAAGCAGGTTCGACAAATACGGCTCCCTCTGCAGCGAATATGGATTTGCGATGTCGCGGCCCGTGCGCTCCGTCCGGCAGCGCATCCACGACGCTTTCGAAAATCTCCTGATCTACGGGCTGGCGTGGACGTTCAATCCGTGCTGCGTGGAGAAAAAGGGAGGACTGCGGTTCGACCGCCTGGAGCTGTGGATGTCGCGTCAGGAGTTCCTGCGGCGCTACGGACGCGCCGCTCGGCTCGCATCAGGACCGGGCGGTCGGGCCTGAGCGTCACCGCCGCGCGCAGGCCGATATCCTCGCGTTCTTTTGCAATCCAACGCCAGCGGCGCGCCAGGGTGGCGAGCACGAGAATGCCTTCCATGCGCGCGAACGGCTCGCCAATGCACATCTTCGCTCCGCCGCCGAATGGAAACCAGGCGAACTTCGGAATCGAGATGCCGCGCCATCGCTCCGGATCGAACCTGTCGGGCCGCGGAAACCAGCGCTCGTTGCGCTGCGTGATGTAAGGGCTGATCAGGATACTCGAGCCCGGCGGGATATCGTATCCGCCAAACGTCACCTTCTCGACGGGCCTCCGGCCGAAAACGGGCGCCGGTGGATAAAGCCGCATCGTTTCGTTGAAGACCATGGCCGTGTAAGTCAGGTGCGGAATGTCGTCGGCGGAGGGATCGCGATCTCCGAGTACGTGGTCCAGTTCCTCGACCAGCCGCTCTTCGACCTCCGGGTGCCGGGCGATCAGATGCCAGGCCCAGGTGAGGGCAACCGCGGTGGTTTCGTGGCCCGCCAGAACCAGCGTGACGATTTCGTTCGCGGCGTCACGATCCGCCAGATCGGCCAGAAGCAGAGAGAGGACATCACCGGCGCCGGCCCGGCGGCGATGCTCGATCACCGGCGCAAGAATGCGTTCGAGCTCGGCCCGTTCCGAGGGAAAGAAAAGGCTGGGCCCGCCCGGCCATACGCTGCGATAAGCGCGCACAACCGGTTCCAGCAGTGCAACCCCCGGCGCAATCCATCGGGAGCGTCTCATCACGCGTTCGAGCACGGCGGCGATTCCGTCCGCGCTG
>CAZXCO010000987.1:0-10956 GCA_964639095.1 uncultured Solibacteraceae bacterium | reverse complement strand
CGCAAGTTCAAGGATAATCACGTCATCCGCTTTCACGCCTTTCAGGGACTTTACCTGTTCGCAGCCTGGCTGGTGGTGGACTGGGTTGTGGGTCCAATCGTACGGGCCGCCCCAGGCCGGCATTTCCCGCTGGACATGGTCCTTCACGGGATCATCCTCGCGGTTTCCATCTTTATGATGATCAAAGCCAGCCACGACGAGGCTTACGTTCTGCCGATTATCGGCGAACTCGCGCAAAGGTCTGCTACCGAACAATAAGGTCACACACATTTCATCCGACCGAGGTACCATTAGGAAGCGGCTGTTCGAAGCCGCTGACTGCTACCTTGCCCGCCTTTACGAATATTCCGGCCGAGATTAGCTCTATTGAAAAAAACCCTGCCCATCGGCAGTTAGTGAAGGAGTAAGCCTTGAAGAACATTTATGTCGGGAACATTTCGTTCCAGACGACGGAGCAGACTCTTGATGCAGCATTTTCCCAGTACGGGCAGGTAGATCGCGTCCAGATCGTGAAGGACCGGGATACCGGCCAACCCCGTGGTTTTGCTTTCGTCGAAATGCCCGTGAACGCCGACGCAGATAAAGCCATGGCGGCGTTGAACGGAATGGAACTGGACGGGCGCACGCTGACCGTCAACGAAGCCCGTCCCAGAGAACCCCGCGCGGGTGGATTCAGCGGTAGCGGAAACCGGTTCGGCGGTGGTGGCGGCCGTCCCGGCGGCGGCCGGCCTCCCCGGCGCGAACCGCGCTGGTAACGACTCGAATCGCATTCTCTGGTTTCACGCGAGCCGCGGGGTGGCCCCGGTGCGGATGTGTGCCCTTTTCAGAGCGCATGGTTCCGGTTTGCCTCCCCGCGTCCTTGTGCCGCAATTCTCGCTGGTTTTCGATGCGCCAGTGGCCCCCTTCGTGCCGTATATTTAAGTCAGAGGAAGATCGCGATGGTCGTGAACGCCAGGCATCACTTGCGGTATTGGGGGTTCCTGCTGCTGAAGTTCGCCGGTGCGACTTTCGGCTCTGGTTTTGCACTCTGGTTCCTGAATCTCTTCTGGGCGCCGCACACCCGTCTGTTCCATCTGGCGATGGGGGAATTCAGTTTCGATCTGCTTTATACTTTTCTCGCCGGGATCTGGTTCCAGTTCTCCTTCGGGCTGTTCTATCTTGCAGTCCGCGATCAGCGCTATCGCTGCCGCACGTGCCTGCGTCGTCTTCGCATGCCGATTGAAACCGGCTCGTGGGGCTACATGTTGCAGCTTGGGCGTCCGCAGATCGAATACATCTGCCCTTACGGCCACGGCAAGCTGAACGTGGAAGAACTGCAAATCACCGGCAAGACAACGCCCGAGTGGACCGAACACGGGGACCTCTGGGAAGAACTCTTCGCGTCGCACGAAGACACTGATACCAGCCCCCGATCGAACCGATGACTGACGCCCCCGCGCCCGAAGAAGCCGTCAAGCTGCCTCTGTGGCGCCTGATCGCCGCGCTCTGCGTCCTGGCCGGTATGGCTGTCATCCTGCTGACGCTCGCGCCTGTCTACTTCGAGGATTTTCAAATGCGTCAGTACATTCGCTCTCTCGCGCGAGGCGCGAATGCCCCGGCCATGGCCGATCAATCCATTCGATCCGCCGTGATCGCCCGGGCCCGCCAGCTCGATCTTCCCATTCAGCCGGAGGAAGTTCTGATTTCGCGCGCCAATGGCAAACTGCAGGTGCAGATGAAGTATGCGGTCCAGATGGATTTTCCGCTGTATCAGGTGGATCTTCATTTCCACCCCAGCGTGACCGGTCCCTGAGGCCGTCTACCGGCCTGCCAGTCTTTTGATGTACGTGTCTCTCGGCAGCCCGGACGCGATCGCGCGCTTCCGCAGTGCAGTCGCCTGATCTTCCGAAAGATTTTGCCCGATCACTACGAAGTAATACGTCTTGTCTCCCGGCTGCTGCATGACCGTCCAGCGGAACTTTGGCCATTTGGAGGTCATGGATCGCAGTCTCTTGTCCGCAGGTGCGCTCGCTTTGTACGCAGCTATGATCACCGCCCAGCCGGAAGCGCGGCGGTCCCGATGATCCGCGGCAGTCGTGTTCACTGAAGCCGCGTTCGCTGACGCCGTTGCGGCCTCCGCCGGCGGCTTCGCCGGCTGAGGCGGTGGCTGGAAAACCGGCCGCGGGGCGACGGCAGCGGAAACGCGCCCGCTATCCACGACAGGCGGCGGTGAAGGTGATCTGCGCATCCAGGCCAGCAGAAGAACGACGAGGACCAGAGCCCCCAGACCGGCGTAGATCCATTTCGGAATGCCGCTCGAATGCGGGCTGGTTGTCCGTTCGGATTCCCGCAGCTTCGACTCGACGCGATCGAGCGGCCATCGCCGTGAGGCGTCCGTGTTGAGACAACGCCGGACGATCTCCTGCAGATTCTCCGAAGCCCCTCCAAGGTAGCTCTGCACGTCCGCGCCGGCTTTCGGAATCTCCTGCGTCAGAGACTGTACGATGACGGTTCCGAGCGCGCGGATGTCTTCTTCGGCTCCTCTTCCGTCCCGGATCGGCTCAGCCCTGTCGCTGGACAGCTTGATCGTATCTCCCACCGCCAGAACATTGGAAGGCTTGACGCTGCCATGCGAGTAACCAATTTTATGCAGATAGCGCAGCGCAGCCACGGCGGAGTCCAGCATTTCTCTCACTTCGGCTTCAGAGAGCCTCCGCTCCGCCAGCACTCCCGCAAGCGATTCTTCGGCGCGCTCCATCACGACGTAAACAATCGGAGATTCGTGCAGCACTGCCGTTCCGGCTGCGTACACCCGAAGCAGATTCGGATGGGAAAGCGTCATCGCCTTCCGCCAGCCTTCAACCAGGCGGAGAGCATCGGCGCTGCCCGGCCGGATCTTGATCGCGGCGGGACGACCCTCGTCGCCGAATTGGGTTTCGTAGATGGTTCCGGCAGCCGAGCGCCCCAACACCGCCCCCAGCCGGTAAACACCGTCGATTACTTCCTGGCCCGCCGCAACATGCTCCAGCGCGGCGCGCTCATTTTGCATTCGCCACCTGCCGGTTGGCCTGGCGCTGATCGACGATATCGACTCTTCCTTTGAAGTAGGCGCCGTTTTCAATCACGATGCCCGCGGTTCGGATGTCCCCTACCAGACGGCCGCTGGTCCGGATCGAAATTCGCGTCGACTCCACGTTGCCGGTGAGCGTTCCCTGAATGTCCACTTCGCGCGCTTTGGCGTTGGCGGAAATTTTTCCGTTGGGTCCGATGGTGAGCGTGCAATTTTCGACATCCAGATCGCCTTCAATTTCACCATCCAGATACATATCCTGCGCGCTATGAATGCTTCCTTTAATGATCATGCCCTTGCCGATGACGGCCGTGCCGTTCGCCGGAGAGTTGTGCTTCTGTATTTCCAATGCCTGTACTCCTGTGAATGGACTGCTGATGAACGGACCTGAGATTTCCTTCAGGTGTAGGCGCTTGTACCGCAGGTGACATACCAGTGGTCGATCCCGCAGGAACACACGGCCGGTGGATTTTTCAGCACGTGCGCATCAGCACAGAAATATTCTGGGAGAGACGACGCGAATTAGACGCGAATTAAATGAATGAAGGAGGGCCCCTGGAACGGGGCCCTCGCGGAGAGTCGGACCAGATCTTTATCAGATCAGATCTTTATCAGATCAGATTTTCGCTTCGGATGGGCAGGCTGCGAATGCGCTTGCCAGTCGCCGCGAACAAGGCATTGCAGACCGCCGGCGCGATTGCCGGCACTCCGGCCTCACCGATGCCGCCGGGGTTCTGCGTGCTGGGAACGATATATACATCGACGACCGGCGCCTCGTTGATGCGAAGCATCTGGTAGGTGTCGAAGTTCGCCTGCTGAACACGCCCCTTGCCGATCGTGATCTGCCCCTTGAGCGCGGCCGTCAGCCCATAGATGATGGCGCTGCGCATCTGCTGCGCCACAATGGCCGGGTTCACGACATGTCCGCAGTCCACCGCGGCGACCACCCGGTGCACCCGCACCTTGCCGTGGTCGACGGAGACTTCCGCCACCTGGGCCGTATAGCTGCCGACATTGTTCACGAGGGCGATGCCACGATGCCTTCCGGCGGGAAGCGGTTTGCCCCAGCCCGACTTCTCCGCGGCCAGTTCCAGAGCCCCCAGCATACGGGGGTTCTGGGCAAGCAGTTTGCGGCGCAGTTCCACCGGATCTTTTCCACCCGCGGCGGCCATCTCATCCATGAAGCTTTCCACGAAAAACGTGTTCTGCGTATAGCCGACGGCCCGCCAGTAGGTCACCGGAATGCCGACTTCGGTCCAGTGATAATCGACCAGCTTGTTCGGAATCCCGTAGGGCATATCGTGGGAACCTTCCGTGCTGGTGCGGTCAATGCCGTTTTTCGGGGGCTGTCCGCTGGAATTGGTGATGGAGGGGCAAACAATCCGGTTGGTCCATGCGACGGGCCACCCATTGGCATCCAGCCCGGCGACGAATCGTGAATACGATGCAGGCCGATAGTTGTCGTGCTGCGTGTCGTCCTCGCGCGACCAGGTCACCTTCACCGGCGCTCCGATGGCTTTCGAGACCTCTACGGCCTCGATCACGAAATCCGTCATACCGCGACGGCCAAAGCCGCCGCCCATGAACTCGGAGTGAATCCGGACTTTTTCAGGAGGGAGCCCGGAAGCCTGTGCGGCCGCTCCCTGCGCCAGAGTCTGCATCTGAGTGGACGCCCAGACGTCGCATCCGTCGGCCCGCACATCGGCAGTGCAGTTCATCGGTTCCATCGTGGAATGCGCGAGAAACGGCGCTTCGTACGCGGCTTCGACTTTCTTCGCCGCGCCGGCCAGCCCGGTGGCGAAATCACCCGCCTTGCTGACCTCCACTCCCGGCTTTTCGGCCCGCTCGGCAAAGAGCTTGCTGATGGCCGCGCTCGACTGCCCGGCGTTGGGGCCCTCGTCCCATTTGACGTCGAGCCGCTTCACCCCCTGCATCGCCGACCACGTGTTATCCGCGACCACAGCGACGCCTCGCGAAGTCTGCACGACCTGCTTCACGCCGGGGAACGCCTTCGCCTTCGTATCGTCGAAGCTGACAGCCTTGCCCCCGAACACCGGGCAGCGGGCTACGGCGGCATAAAGCATGCCGGTCCGGCGAGTATCGATGCCGAACTTCGTGCGTCCCGTACTCTTGTCGGCGGTGTCGAGCCGCTTCATGGACTTGCCGATCAATCGGAACTGCGACGGGTCCTTGAGCGTGACCTTCGTGGGAACCGGCAGTTTCGCGGCCGCGTCCGCCAGCTTTCCGTAGCTCAGTCGCGCGTTATTCGAAGTGTTGATGACAAATCCGCCTGCCGCGCGGCACGATGATTTCTGTACGCCCCAGCTTTGCGCAGCGGCCTGGATGAGCATCTCGCGCGCCGTGGCGCCGGCTTTTCGCAGCGGGTCCCAGGAGGTGCGAATGCTCTGGCTGCCGACGACGCCCTGAAATCCGAATACCTTGTCGACCGGCGGGAACTCGGTTCGAAATTTGCCCCAGTCGCATTCCAGCTCTTCCGCGTGAAGCTGCGAAAGCGACGTGACGGTTCCCTGCCCCATTTCGACCTTATGGATCATGAATGTGACCGAGTCGTCCGGAGCGATATGGACCCAGGCGTTCAGAACCTGCGGCGCGGAATCGGACGATTGCGCGGCGAGCTTCGAACTCTCGGGAAGACAGAGGCCAACCAGAAGTCCCCCGGCGGCAGAGGCGCCGACCTGGAGGAACCCGCGGCGGCTCAGTGAGGGCGATGCCGGGGATTTCATGCTTTACCTCCCGCCTTGATTTCCGCGGCACGGTGAATCGCGTGCCGGATGTCCTGGTAAGTGCCACACCGGCAGATGTTGCCGGCCATCACCTCATCGATATCGGCGTCCGTCGGGCGCGCCTTCTTTGTCAGCAGAGCCGCCGCGGCCATGATCTGGCCGGACTGGCAGTAGCCGCACTGCGGCACGTCGGCTTCCTCCCAGGCGACCTGCACGGGATGCGTGCCGTTGGCGGAAAGGCCCTCGATTGTCGTCACCTCTTTGCCCGAGAGGCTCGAAACCGGCGTTATGCAGGACCGGGCTGCCTGGCCGTTAATGTGAACGGTACACGCTCCGCACAGCGCCATGCCGCAGCCGAACTTGGTGCCTGTCATGCCCAGCGTGTCGCGCAAATACCAGAGAAGCGGCATTTCCGGAACAACGTCCGCGACCTGCGGCTTCCCGTTCAGGTGAAATCGAATCGATGCCATGCAAGACTCCTGTGTTAAAGTGTCTGCGATTCGCCGGGTGAACGCAACCGGGTACCGATTGCGTACGTCTCACCTGCCCCGCAGCGGGAGACTCAGATTCCCATCTCTTTGAATACTTCTTTCGCGGCGCGGAAGCTGTCGATCCCGGCCGGAATCCCGCAATAAATCGCCACCTGGAGGAAAACTTCTTTAATATCGTCCTTTGTCAGGCCATTGGTCATCGCGGCCTTGATGTGCAGGCGAAGCTCATGCGGCCGGTTGAGGGCGGCGATCATCGCCAGATTAATGAAGCTGCGCGTCTTCCGATCCAGCCCCTCGCGGCCCCAGATCTCGCCCCAGCAGTATTGAGTCGATAACTGCTGGATCGGCAAACTGAAATCGTCGGCGCTTCGGATCGCCTGGTCCACGTACTCCGCGCCCAATACTTCGCGGCGGATGCGAAGACCCTTCTCGTAGGTTTTCTGGTCCATGCTTTTTTCCAATGTGGGTTTTTCCAATATGGTTTTGCCAATTGTATCCCCTGGACCGCGAAGCGCGACGCGAATCTATCCGGGGCTGCCGGCCTTCAGGCGCGCTGCGAATTTTTTGCGGAACTTCTCGACCTTCGGCGCCACGACGAATGCGCAGTATGGCTGGTAGGGATGATTTTCGAAGTATTGCTGGTGATATTCTTCCGCCGGATAGAACTCCAAGGCGGGTTCGACGGCCGTAACGATGGGATCGGCGAAGGCGTGCGCCGCCGTCAGTTCACCGATGACCTGCCCCGCGGTCTCGCGCTGTTCGGCCGAGTGATAAAAGATCACCGACCGGTATTGCGTGCCCTGATCGTTCCCCTGGCGGTTGAGCGTGGTCGGATCATGGGTGGCGAAAAATATTTCGAGAATGTCGCGAAACGCGATCTTGTCCGGATCGTAGGTAACCTGTACAACTTCAACGTGGCCGGTGAGCCCCGAGCAGACTTCCTTGTACGTCGGACGGGGTTTCTGACCTCCCATATAACCGGAAACCACCGAAATGACTCCGGCTGCTTCGCGATAGACCGCCTCCACACACCAGAAGCATCCGCCTCCGAGAGTCGCTGTTTCCTGTCGTGTCAGGCCGGGTTGCTCCATTCGCTCTCATGATAATCCCGGCATAACAAAGCGGCGAGGGCGCATCCCTTGAGCATCCCCCCGCCGCTTTCTCCCCGAGTTTGAAGGAGGAATTCGATTACTTCGCGGGCGCCGGGGCGGGCGTGGCCGCGGTGTTGCCTTTGTTGGCTTTCTTATGCTTCTTCACGTGTTTCTTCGCCGCAGGGGCGGACTTGCCCGATGTCGCGGGAGCCTGGGCGGCCAGCGACAACCCGGCGGTCGCAACCGCCAGAGCGAGTCCCAGTGCGAGTGATGTCATCTTTTTCATGTTCTTCTTCCGGTTCCTTTTTTGAGGCAGGCTTTATTTTTCGGCCTCTGTTCTTATGGACGGGCGCATTATTAACGCCGTCTGAACAGCCCGTTAAATTGACTTCACCCGGGAAAATTGTGGCCTGTCTCACACCAGGGCGAATTGAAACCGATTATTCCCCAGACATTAACTGGATTTCATATGCACGACGTGAGACAGTTGGGGTGTGTCGCGGGGCGGTCCCGGCCAGACCGCTTTGTACAGCCTCCAAGCTGAGCCCTGAAACAGATCGGAAGGAGCAAGACTCTCGTGGCAAACGTAGTCCTGATTGGCCTGGAACAGACAACCGCCGCCCATATCAGCCGAGCGCTGGCAGTGGAACGGCACAAAATCGAGCAAAAACCACAGAACATTGGAATTCGCGAGTTGATGGGCGTGGACATCATATTCGCCGGGGGTGAGCCGGCAGAGTATCTGTCGCTCCTGCGCCGCGTGCGGGATGAGCGGCCGTCGCTCCCCTTCGTCGTCGTCACCCGGATTCCCGAAACCAGCGAATGGCTGGACGCACTCGAAGCGGGGGCGACGGACTACTGCTCCTCTCCCTTCGAATCGCGGCAGATTCACTGGCTGATGGAGGCAGCATTGCCCAAACACAGAATGGTCGCCGCCTGAAGGCGGCTCCTGCCCGGAAAAACCGGGCTTTATAATCAAGCATGCCGCCGGATCGAGGCACGCGGAAATGCAGTGTGTCTCATCCCGCGCGGAGGGAGCGCATTCTGCGTTACGGCGCGCTTCTTCTCGCGTCGCTTCTGCTTCTTGCGCTGCGCGTCGGCGCTGCTCCCGCGCCTGCCGCGCCGCCCAGCCCGGAATCCTACTTTGGCCATCCGGCCGGCGCCGACCGGCAGCTTCCCGATTGGAACCAGGTCGTTGGTTACTTCCAGGATCTGGCGCGTTCCAGCGATCGCATTCAGGTAGCCGAATACGGGCGATCCGCTGAAAACCGGCCCCTGATCGTTGCCACCATAGCGGCGCCGGAAACCCTGCGGAATCTTGACCGTTACCGCGAAATTCAGCGCCGCCTCGCCGATCCCCGGCTCACCTCGCCGGCCCAGGCGGAGCCGATGTTCCATGAAGGCAAGAACATCGTCCTCGTAACCTGCTCGATCCACGCCACCGAAGTCGCCTCGACGCAGAGCGCCCTGGAGTTCGCCTACCGGCTGATTACAGAGGACAACCCGCGCTTCCGCACCATTCTGGACAACACGATCCTCCTGCTTGTGCCGTCGTTGAATCCGGACGGCGTGGATATCGTGACGCGATGGTATCGCTCAACGCTGGGCACGAAGTACGAGGGCACGAATCCGCCCGAGCTTTATAACAAGTACACTGGGCACGACAACAATCGCGACTGGTACATTCTTTCGCAGCCGGAGACCCGTGCGACCGTCTCGCAGCTTCATAACGTATGGCATCCCGAGATCGTCTATGACGTGCACCAGCAGGGCGCCTATGCCTCGCGGATGTTCCTTCCGCCGTGGCTCGACCCGGCGGAGCCAAACGTCGACCGGATCCTTCTGCAGGAGATGAATGCGGTCGGGACGTCGATGGCGGCGGACCTCACAGCAGCCGGGAAACCGGGCATTGTCATCCATGCCGCCTACGATTTCTGGAGCCCTTCCCGCCACTATCAGGCATTCCACGGTGGCCTTCGCATTTTGAGCGAGACCGCGAGCGCACTCCTCGCGACGCCGCTTGCCATTACCCCGGATCAGATCGATGAGAACGCCATCGGCTACAATCCGCGCGCGCCGAGCTGGAACTACCTGCAGCCGTGGCTCGGCGGCGTCTGGAGGCTGCGGAACATCCTCGATTACCAGGAACTGGCCTTCGAATCCCTGCTGCACTATGCGGCAGTCAATCGCGAGCAGATGCTGCGGAGCTTCTACGAAGTCGGGCGCCATCAGGTGGAACGGACTGCGCCCGACGCCATTGTGATTCCAAAGAATCAGCGAGACCCTGGGGCCACCCGGCGGATGCTCCAAACGCTGGCGGCCGGTGCGGTCGGGATTTTTCAGGACGCGTCCGGTGATTACGTGATTCCCATGCGGCAACCGTATTCCGGATACGCGAAGGCGCTCATGGAGGTGCAGCATTATCCGGACCTGCGCGTCTACCCCGGCGGCCCGCCGCAGCGTCCTTACGATGCGACGGCGCACACGCTGCCGCTGCTCTTCGGTGTCGAGTCCAGGTTCACGGACGAGAGCCCGCCCGGCCCGCTGCGACCCGCGGATCTGACGGATCCCCCCGCGCGCGACTTCTACCAGGCGTCCGACACGGACGGATGGAAGGCGGCGAACGACGCGTGGACCGCGGGCAGGTCCGTCTGGCGCGATGAGGCCGGCGACTTCGCGATGGTCCCGCGGGGCGCGGGCTGGCGCGAAGTAAGGCGGCCCCGAATCGGACTTTACCGGAGCTGGATGGCCGATATCGACGAAGGCTGGACGCGCTGGCTGCTGGATCAATTCGGCTTCGCATACACGAGCCTGCGAAATTCCGATATTCAGGCGGGCAATCTGCACAGCCGCTTCGATTGCATCGTCTTCGCCGACGAAGAGCCGGACGCAATCGAAAACGGACATGACCCAGGCACGATGCCGCAGCAGTATACCGGCGGTCTGGGCGAAGCGGGCGGGAGAGCACTGCGGGAATTCGGCCGCGCGGGCGGGACGCTGGTGTTCCTGAACGACGCCGCAGAGTATGCTGTGCAGCGGCTCGGCCTCCCCGGGTTGAAGAATGTCGTGGCCAACCTTCCCTCCGAGGACTTCTATTCGCCAGGCTCGCTTTTGAACGTCCGGCTCGACACGAGCGATCCCCTGACGCGGGGACTCCCGGCGGAGATCCCGATCTGGTCGGAACATAGTCCCGTATGGAATGCGGATGCGGAGGGCTCGATCGCGAAATATCCGGAAAGCGGGATACTGGCCTCCGGCTGGCTGCTGGGCGGAAGGAGAATCGCCGGCCAGACGGCGCTCATTCACCAGCGATACGGCGCGGGGAATGTTGTGCTCTTCGGCATGCGTCCGCAATACCGTGCCCAAAGCTATCTCACGTTCAAATTGTTTTTTAATGCGCTGCTTATGAATTGAAGGGGGACGACAACAAGTTTCAGGAATGGATCGCGCGGTACATGGTCCCGGGAATTGAAAAACGCCTACACTGGAGCAAGCGGATCCACACTGTGAATGTTGAACAGGTCACCGATGATAAGTCGCGGTATCCCGTCGTTTGCATCGGGATGTCGGCGGGCGCGATT
>CAZXCO010000986.1:0-5568 GCA_964639095.1 uncultured Solibacteraceae bacterium | reverse complement strand
GCGGAATCGCCGTCAGTGCGGCGATCGGCTTCCATTTCGGCGTCTCCCTCGGGGTCGCGTTCCGGCCGTGGGGCTGGGGATACAACCGCTTCGACTGGGGCCGCCGAACGGTCTTCGTGAACAACGCCCGATGGGGCCGGACCTGGGTCAATCGCACCGTCTACGTTCATCCTTACGCGGCGGCGCTCCCGCGGCCCGCGCCCGCAATCCGGGCAGGAGTACGACCCGCCGCGCCCGCGGCCCGTCCGGTCGAAAGGCATGAATTGCGCCCACGCAGTGAGCCGGAGCGCCGGGCATGGCAGAACGGGCGCGATCGTCAGGAAGAGCACCGCGGCGACGAGCGGCATCGGGATGAGCGGCGCTGACGCGCCCAATGCCTTTAATAGAATGAATTACAAGAGTCGCACGCGGATAAATCCGGACGGTGCGGGAAGGACCCGTGACAGATTTGAGGCGGCGCGGCCGAATAGTCCCCCTGATTTTTCGACCAGGCTCGAATTGGCTCAGGATTTTCTGTGGCCTTGCGGCGGGAATCTTTTCAGCGCAGGCCGCTCAGGTGAACGTGACCATCACAGGAACCGTGGTCGCGGGCAAGGATATTGTCCGGAATACCGGAGCTGCCACCGATCTGGCAGGCCAGAAGTTCACTCTCGTTCTGGCGATTGACGATACACAGGGCCAGCAGTCGGTTTTCAGCAGCCAGGCTTACTGCGGTGCTGCGGCGGCGGGGCCCTGCGCTTCCGAGTTCACCGGGTCATCGTCCAACGTGTCGCAGGCGGCGCTGCAGATTGGCGCGAACTTTTATCGGTTTGCCGGCATTCCCACAGCGAGCCGCACTGCACCGCCCGGAACAAGCCAGACGGCCTTCGGTCTGGACGATCCCGCAGTCGGCATCGTTACGCTTCAACTGTATCCGGCGGCCGGCAGCGTCCTGACGACAGACTACAGCTGGGAATCGCCTTTCTCCAGCTCGAAACTTTCGCCGGCCTCGGGTGAGAACGCCTCCACCGGAACGTTCGAATCGACCACGGCCGATCGCGTCGCGCTGGGCGCACTGGCGCCGGCGAGTATCAGCGTGGGGGCGGGTGCGCCCCCGCTTCCGTTGCCGCCCTCGATCACACCCAACGGCGTCACGCCCATCTACAGTTCGTCCACGACCATCCAGCCGGGCGAGTGGATCTCGATCTACGGTTTGAACCTGGCGGGCTCCACCGCAACATGGAATGGAGATTTCCCGACATCGCTCGCAGACACCAGCGTGACGATCAACGGCAAGCCCGCATATCTCTGGTACGTCAGCCCCGGCCAGATCAACGCTCAGGCGCCGGAGGATACCGCGATCGGCGCCACGGTCCCGGTTACAGTCCGGACCGCCGCCGGGACCGCGACGTCCACCGTGAAACTGGCGAACTTCGCTCCTTCGTTCAGCCTGCTCGACTCGAAGCATGTAGCCGGCATCATTCTCAGATCCGACCATTCGGGAGCTTACGGCGACGGCACATACGACATCATCGGTCCCACCGGGACTTCATTGGGATATGCAACAACGGCGGCCCGGGCGGGAGACACGATCGCGCTTTTCGGCGTGGGGTTCGGTCCGACAGACGAAAAGGTGCTGGCAGGTCATGCTTTTTCAGGCGCGTCGCGCACGACCGATCCGGTCATGGTGTTTATCAATAAACAGAGCGTGACTCCGACGTTCGCCGGACTGTCGAGCGCCGGTCAGTATCAGATCAACCTGACGGTTCCGCCCGGTCTCGGGGCGGGCGACGTCCCTTTGCAGGCAATGGCCGGAGGCATGGAAACGCCCTCCGGAGTCGTGATTTCGCTGCAGTAATTCCCGCAGTTCCGGCGGCCGCAGCTTTGATAGACTGTGCTCCCATGAAAACGCTGCCCCGGGCCGCGACTCTCCTGCTGGCGCTCGCAGCAGTATCTCTGGCGCAGACTTTAGCGGGTGCGATCGATCTGCATGCGCACTCGGACCCCGACGGCACGCCGCGGTCCATTGATGCCATCGATCTCGCGCGACTGGCGAAGAGCCGGGGGATGCGCGCCATCGTTCTCAAAAATCACTATGAGCCGACGGCCTCGCTGGCGTATATCGTGCGGAAGGAGGTTCCGGGAATCGAAGTGTTCGGCGGGATTTCGCTGGACCTCACCGTGGGCGGCGTCAATCCAGCGGCGGTTGAGTGGATGACGAAGGTGAAGGGCGGATACGGCCGGGTCGTCTGGATGCCCACCTTCGATTCCGAACACCAGGTGACCTCATCAGGCGAAAAAAGGCCCTTCGCCCGCGTGGCCAAAGACGGCCAGCTCGTGCCGGAAGTGCTGCAGGTGATCGAGATCGCTGCGAGAAGTCATCTACTCCTCGAGACCGGTCATTCGTCGCCCGCCGAAGCGCTGCTTATCATTCGCGAGGCGCGCCGCAGGGGCGTCGAGCATGTGATGGTCACCCATGCGATGAACCGGGTGGTGGGGATGTCGATTCCGGAGATGCAGGAGGCGGCGAAACTCGGCGCTTATCTCGAGTTTGCCTGGGTGCGGCCGGGTTCTCAGGCCGCCAAAGACTATGTGACGGCGATTCGGGCGGTCGGGCCGGAGCACTGCGTCCTCTCGAGCGATCTCGGGCAGCCTTCCAATCCGCTACACACCGACGGCCTGCTGGCGCTTTATCAATATCTGCACAGCCAGGGCATCCCGGTAAGCGACATTGACCGCATGGCCAAAGTGAATCCCGCCATACTGCTGGGGCTGGAGACGCCGCCCGGCGTAAAATAAGAAATTCCATTATGATTTCGCGTGCTGAAGCCATCGACATGTTCCAGTCCGACGACCTGATCGGCATCGGAATGGAAGCCGATGCCGTGCGCCGGAAGCATCATCCGGACGGCGTTGTTTCCTACATCATCGACCGCAACATCAATTACACGAACTTCTGCACCGAATACTGCAGCTTCTGCGCGTTCTATCGCCCGATGGGCCACAAAGAGGGCTACATCCTTCCGCGTGAGGTCATCTTCGACAAGATTCAGGAGACCATCGACCTCGGCGGCACCGGCATCCTTTTCCAGGGCGGACTGCACCCGGAACTGAAGATCGAGTGGTATGAAGATCTGCTTCGGGCGATCAAGGCGAAGTTCAACATCTGGTGCCACTGCTTTTCAGCGCCCGAAATCACGAACATCGCCGAAGTAAGCGGGCTCTCTCTGCGGGATACCATCGCGCGGCTGCGCGACGCCGGCCTCGACTCCATTCCCGGCGGCGGCGCGGAGATTCTGGACGACGCCGTGCGGCACCGGATCAGCCGCCTCAAGTGCGGCGTCAGCGAATGGATCGACGTGCATCGCACCGCGCACGCGCTCGGCATGAGGACCACCGCCACCATGATGTTCGGCTGCGGCGAAACCATCGAGCAGCGGATGAACCACTTCGATATCGTCCGCCAGATTCAGGAAGACACCGGCGGCTTTACGGCGTTCATTCCCTGGGCGTTTCAGCGAGAACTGACTTCGCTCGGACGCTTCATCAAAGAGGAAGCGACGTCGGTGGAATATCTCAAGACCCTCGCGATCTCCCGCATCTATCTGGACAATATCGAAAATATCCAGACATCCTGGGTGACTCCGGGGCTCAAGGTCTGCCAACTCGGTCTGCGCTTCGGCGGCAATGATGTCGGCAGCATCATGATCGAGGAAAACGTCGTCTCGGCCGCGGGCACGCACCATCAGGCGACCGAGGAACAACTGCGGCGGATGATCCGCGACGCGGGCTTCATTCCGAAGCAGCGCGACACGCTCTACCGGACCTATTTCCTCAACTGAGAGCGCGCCGCCGCGCTATTTCGCCGGAATACCCAGCTCGCTCAGCAACGCGCCAGCGTTATACAGCTTCTTCAAAGCCTCGGTCATTCCCGCTGTATCCACCGCAATCGAACGGTTGGTGTCGCCGTCGTAAACGAAATCGCCCACCAGCGATTCGATATTGCCATCGAAAATCAGGCCGACGAGTTCGCCCTGCCGGTTGATCACCGGCGATCCGGAGTTCCCGCCGACCACATCGTTCGTGGAGACGAAATCGAGCGGCGTCGAGAGATCGAGCTTCGACCGGCCCTCCGCATACCGCGCCGGCAGGTTGAAGGGAGCCTTCAAATCGAAGCCGTACGCCCGGTCGTAGAGACCGTAGAATGTGGTCTTCGGCGGCGCTTTGGTGCCGTTCATCGGATACCCCTTCATCTGGCCGTAAGACAGGCGAAGAGTAAACGTCGCGTCGGGATAAGTGGATTTTCCGTAGATCGCAAACCGCGCCTTGCCAAGCTGCTCGCCGGCGCGCTCTTCGACGCTCTCCACGTTATCCTGCGTCCACTTGATCAGTTCGCGGCGCATAGGGTCGAGTTTCCTCGCGAGCACGATCATCGGATCGGTCGAAGCCTGGACAGCCGCTTCTCCACCTTCGATCAGCTTTTTGCGGACCGCCGGATCGGCCAGCTTCGTCCCGTTGACAAGCGCGGCAGCGACTTGCGCCGGCGAGCGGCCGTCCAGCACGGCGCGCACGAACGGATCGTTTTTCCCCGCGCCTTCGATATCGAGTTGCAGGGCGCCGGTAATTCTTGCAATCTCCATTTGCGGATAGACCGGCGCGGGAGAGAACGTCTCGAACCGCAGCGATTCCAGTTCGGAATCGTGGAAGCCCGGCAGGCGCTGGCCATCCGGCTTCTTCACCTCGGCCACATACTGCACGATGGTCGTGGCGAGATTGGCGAGGTCCGAATCGAGCCCATGGAAGTAGCGCTCCTTCATTCGCGACGCCGCCTTTGTCTCGGCATCGGCAATGGCGCCCCATGCGCCGCCCCACTCAGCTTTCCATTGGGGATTGGCATTGACCTTCGCCCGGAATTCGTCTTCCTGCTTCTGCTTTTCGCCCATGACCGACGGATCCTTGAGTCCCTTCAACTCGCCATCTGTGACCTTCACGGCGTTTTCGAAGTTGAAGATGCGGCTGGCGGCCTCGCGTGCCGGCTCGGCGCCCTTCGACGAGTAGTCCCGAAGCACGGCAATCCGGCTGCGATAGATTTTGAGCCTCGCCGGCAGATCGAGGTCACGCTGATACGTGAGCTGCGCCACCGTATCGTCGCGCTGCGTGGAGCCGGGATGGCCGGACACGAAGACCAGTTCGCCGTCGGAAGGACCTTTCACATTCCATTTCAGATAATCTTTGCTGTCGATCGGCTTACCGTTCTCGTAAACGCGGAAGATCGCCATATCGAGGTCGTAGCGCGGATAAGTGAAGTTATCCGGATCCCCGCCGAAGAAGGCGATCTGCTGCTCGGGCGCGAATACCAGGCGCACGTCCGTGTATTTCTTGTAACGATAGAGCCAGTACTCGCCGCCCTGATAGAGCGTCACCACGTCGGACCGCAGGCCGGTCTTCTGCTGGCTTTCGCGCTCGATCGCCGCGATCGCCGCGCGCCTCGCCGAGAATTCCTGCTCGGGCGTCTTCGCTGTTTTCAACGCCGCCTGCACCCGCGCGGTCACATTTTCCATCGACGTCAGGACGTTGACTTCCAGATCG
>CAZXCO010000985.1:0-6638 GCA_964639095.1 uncultured Solibacteraceae bacterium | reverse complement strand
CGCCGGCGGCGATGCGGCTGGCCAGTCCCTCGACCACAGCGGTCTTCCCGGTCCCGGGGTCCCCTACGAGTACCGGGTTGTTCTTGGTCTTCCGAAGAAGCGTTTGAATCACCCGGCGAACTTCCTGGTCGCGCCCGACAGTGGGCATCAGTTCGCCGTTGGATGCGGCTGTCGTGAGATCGCGCGCAAACCATTCCAGCAGGCGCAGGCTGCGGTCGTCTCCTTTGCTCGAACCTTTTGTCCGATCGCTCATGAGTTCCGAAGCGTTCGGGTCGTTTTCGGCGAGCCGGGACAGGCGATCCTTTGTCAGTCCCGCAGCGAGGAGCGCGTCCTGAATTGTCCTGTCGCTCGATGCCGCCCAGAGAAAGTCCATCGGCTCGGCCACGGCCGCGCCCCGGTCTTCCATCCGGGCGAATGTCTTCTCGATGAGTTCCCGGAGCGCGAGCGAGGCAACCGGCCTTCGTCCCGGCGCCAGCGGCCCCCCGTTTTCGTTCATCTTCGCTTGCAGCAGTTCGAGGAGTGGACCAGCCGGGGAACCGGGTGGCTCAATGAGCGAAGCCAGCGGGCCATTATCCGCGATCAGCACGTACCAAAGGTGAAAAGGTGTAATCGTGGCCTTTTGGCTTTTCTCGGCCAGAAGACGCGCCCGCTCCAGTGCGCGCTCCAACTCAGGGGAAATGCGTTCGAGGTTCATCGTCGATCCATCCGCTCGGGAAGGCCAGCCGCTCTGTCACTCGAGCCGGCGCCGGCGTGGTGGCGCCTGTGTTGAAGCGGGCGGTTCGGCATCGCCCCCGTATGGCATCGATATTCGCCGGCGTGGCCCGTCTGCTGCCCTCAACTGCTCGACTCCTTCCTGTGGCATCTGGTCCGGGTGGCTATAGTGCTTCGGCGGCTGCGCCGGACCGTCCTGCGGCGCACTGGCGTAAAACCGCTGGCGCACATAGAGCAAACCGGTGCGGATCGCCTGATGAGCTGGAAAGGTCACGCGAACATCGGTGATTGTCGGGACATCGGGCGCCTCGAAATCGAACTCGAAATTACGCTGATCCGCGAGCCTGGACTCCGTTGCGATAATTGCCGGCGATCGCCGGAAGCCGGACCCTTCGTTGATTCGGACCTCGACCGCAATCCGGGAGCCGATTTCGAACGAAGCGT
The DNA here is from genome assembly GCA_964639095.1 of uncultured Solibacteraceae bacterium. Lineage (GTDB taxonomy): Bacteria > Acidobacteriota > Terriglobia > Bryobacterales > Bryobacteraceae > BOG-234. Next base: position 5,483 of record CAZXCO010000985.1, on the reverse strand, counting down.
TGTGCTCGCCCACGAGGATCAGACGGTAGCGTTCACGACCTTCGAGCCGGAGCCGCGCAAATGTGACAACCATATCGCCAGCCGTTGCCTGCATGCGTGATGGTTTTGCCGCCAGACGATACAGCACTTTGCCGCCACGTTCGAAGACAAAGTTCATGGATTCGAGTGACCGGTTGAGCCGGAAATCCATGTACTTTCCTTCGAGCGCCGCTTCCAGCCGGTGCAAATCCGCCAGCCCTCTCAGCGCGGCGCGAGTCTCCACCCCCAGATCGTTCGCCAGCCCGGCAACCAGCGGCTCACGCGCGATCCGGCGCTGCGCTTCGAGAATGGCGATGAATTCCGTCTCGCCGCTTTCCCGCAGTGTTTCGAAGTAACCCTGTACCTGCGGGCTGAGATCGATTTGAAGAGCGGCAAAGTGAAACAGCCGGCGAAGGCAGCCGAACAATCGCTGCGGAGTCTGAAGGGGATCGAGGATCTCGTACAGGCACACGTGCACTGCGGAAAGGATCTGCCCGACGAGCGCAAGGCTCGCAGCATCAACATCGGTTTCGATGCCGCGCTCGCGGAATAACGCCAGAAACTCCGGCATGGCGCGATAAAGGCCGGTCGTTCGTTCCAGCAACCGGGCCGCCTCTTCAACAACCCGGCGCCATGCTGCCGCCAGTTCACTGTGGGCCAGCATGTTTACGCAGGGCGGAATATAATCGCTGTCTCTTTCGTAGCCAGTGCCACTCCGCGACTTGCGAATGCGGCCAATGACCAGGCCGTCGCCGGCATTCGGGCCAGGCGGCCGAAGGCTCAACCGGAACCGGGCACGCCGCTCGGTCTGCATCTGCGGATTGAATTCATCCACAGGACCGTCAGTGGCCTCTTTTTCATGAGGCGTGGCTACGGCCCGAATGCCGCAAACCGTGGCGCCATCGAGCTCCGTTTTCGCAAATTGCTGTGAGATCGGGCTCTCGGGCGGAATATCGATCAGACACCCGGAAGGCGTCAGGGCCCGGCAGCCTCCGACAGTGACGTGGACAAACTCTTCCTCATCGACCACCGTGACTACAGGGTCGTAACGAACCGAGCCTCCCTCGCCCTCGTCTGCACGCGGCCCGGCGCCAATCAGGCCCCAGACCCCGCTGGCGTAGCGAAGCAGCCATAGAACTGTCGAGTCGAAATACCGCTCCTGGCGGAGAAAATGCTCCGGCGTGAGGAGCATTCCATGCTCGAAATTAACCGAGTTGAGGTTGATGGACTCCATCGAACTCTCGCTCTCCGGGCGGCATCCAGCCGGCGCCAAGATGCATGTTGACCCCCAGGACTCCGTTCTGCTCGGCCAGGCCCAGCCGCGGTGCGCAGCGCTCATCAAGGACCTGCCAGCCAATATCGACGGGCTGATAACAAGGTACGGCCAGGTCCAGAACAGCCCGGATCAGGTTTTCATCGAAAGGCCGCTGGTATTGCCGGTATGTGGCCAGGGTCACCGGACCGAAGACCAGTTGCAACACGGACAGATCCTCGCGGCAATTGCTCGCGAACAGATCGATACCCAGCCGGCTTTTTCGCATTCCAAGACGGGACTGCTGGTCTTCCGTGAGATGAATTCGACGGGGGCGCCGGCGAATCTCAAAAACCGGAAGTTGCAGCAGCATGCTGAAGAGAAACCGCATCCCCGTCTCTGTTCCGGCGAGCCGATGCACGCTCGGCAGCACGAGCGCCAGAGCATAGTGAAGGTCCTCGGGCCAGTCACCTGCCGCGATGCCGAACAGCGACAGCCACCGCGCGCACGCCGACAGGTCTTTCCGCCGGATCTCGAAGAGTCGCTCGCCATCACGAACCCAGTGGGCCATCTTTTGCAGCGGATCGTCAAACAGGCTGATCACTTCCGCAGTGCCAGGTTCACGGTCTCCGCCTCTGTCCCACATGCCGGCAGGCAAATCATAAAAGACACCGGCGCCAGCGATCCCGAGCACGACGGCCTGGTCATTCGTCAAAGGAGTGCCGGCAACCGGACTCTGCCAGCCAACGCACTCCGTTGGCAATCCGCAACCATCCATTTCGAGCGTGATCCGCTCGGGCGAAATGCCGAGATCGAAAAGCGCATCGAGTGCTGAGTCGACTGTGTGCCGGAAGCCATGGCGGGCACGGCTCAAGTCCGGCATGAGCACCGCGTTTGTCGTCAAGCCGCCGCCTCCTTCAGATCTACGATCACGGGTACGCCAAAGAGCGATTGCCGTTCCAGAAAGGTCGCCAGTTCTTCCCGGAGCACGCGACACTCCTCGGGGAAGTCCACAAAGCGATCGCGCCGAAGCTGCGCTTCCACAACGTGGACGCGCTCCAGCCCGTGGGCCGTCCGCCGTAGCTGGAACCGCAAGTCGACAGCTTCAAGCCGGCGATCGAACGCCCGCACAGCCGCCAGCAAATCGGCGCGCGTCACCAGACGTTCACGCGACAGCAACGATTGAGCGAACCGGGCGCGCGCGTCAGAATACGTCTCGCCGTCCGAACCGCCGGCGGCCGCAGTTGCATTCGTGACACGCAGTTCCGGGTCATTCGCCGGCCGGCCGGGCCACTGCATCTGGCCCAAACCCGACGTGTTGCCGGTCGCGCCGCTCGTGAGCCACAGGCGTAGGTTTACGTATCGGTCAAACCGCTCTTCGTTTCTGGCCGGCTTCAACAGCATGCGGCCATTTCGAATCGTGTAGCGGCCCGAAGATCCGGAAACACCCGGCGTAAGATCGGAAACGTACTCGACACCCGACTCGCCCACTACCGACAGGGGAGCCACAAGGAACTTCCCGGTCCCCGCTTCGCGGCCCACGGGAATAGACGTTCCGTCGGAGTCGAAATATATGGTCTGGTTGCTGATCTCGATGTTCGAGGCCGTGATGGCATGGAGCGAGATTCCGGTGATCCCGCGATCGATGTCTTTTAATTCCGGGGGCAATGCGATGCGAAGCCACGCTCTCGGCCTGGACAATACGCCGTCCGGCCTGTTGAAGAGTTTCGCGAGAGCGGACTCCATGCCGCGCAGTGTGCGGCAGGTATGTCTTGATTCCGGCGGAATTGCCGGCAACAGGAATGTCCCTGGACCATAAACGCCATCCGGCAGGGTGGGCGCCGGTGCGTCCTGAATCGATGAGGATTCGTGCCGCGGGCCATTCAACAGCCACCGCAACTGGCGCACCCCGGCATTGACACGCTCCGGACGCATGATCCCTCCGGCTGCGAACACACCATCCGCCCCGGCAATGCACCACGGTTCAGTCAGCAGCGCTTCGCGCAAATCGGCAGCCCAGTGGCTGGTTTCGATGTGAATCCCGTGGTGGCTCAGGTGGGATTCGCCCGGATTCTCCACTGCAAGGAACAGACACGGCGAAGGACCGAGATTGACCGGAACGCCCACGAGCGATGGCGCCGCGCTCACCACTTCGTCGCTCATTTCCAGTCCGTTCAGAATGCGCAGTTCGCCCGCCTGGTAGAGCAGGCAAAAGGCCAGACGGGCAGGAGAGATTGCCAGCGGACCGTCAGTGCAGAACGGAATCCGCTCGCCGGCCGGCGTCTTGCCCTCCAGTTCCGTTCCAGCAGCGACAAGAGAAGTGGTACGTGCTCCCGCGAAGTGAATCACAGTCTGAGCCGGTCTCGCAGCGCGGTGGTTCATACCCAGGCCCGCGATCAATTCATCCAGCAACGCAGCTCGCATATGGTCTGTTCCGGCATAAAGCCGTTCAATATGTGCTCCGACTGAGCGGAACAGCACCGCCAGAGCCGGGTCGCTGGCTTCCGTTTCGTGCCCGTAATCTTTCAACCGCCGGTTGAGATCGCTGCGCAGTTTGCGGTCGATTTCCGCAGCGGTCTTTTCAACGCTCATTGCGATTCGCTCGTTTGCAACAAATGCGTACGGGAAGGCTCGCCTGCCGGCGACAGAGTAACCGTGTAACTATTCCCGTCTCGTTTCGACTGGTCTGACTGAATCGATTCGACTGTTAAAGATTCGATGCCGATCCAGGCAAATGCCCGATTGATTTCCCGCGCCGCTTCGCGCATTGCTTCAGGCCGGCGCGGCGCCTCCCATAGCAGATCGCGTATTCCAAATGTTTCGCCCCCGCGCCATGACCCGCGCGGCGTCCGCGCCATAGCCTCGATCAGGGACAACACCGCCTGGGTACGGTCGCAGCGATGCAACACAGAAGTACGAAAACGAAGGGGGATAGCGATCGGTTCCATCCTGGTCTTTCGATAACCCTGGTGGCTCTCTCAGCCTTGCCGGGAAGGGTCACCCTTCTCCGAGCGGGCGAATTCCGGAACATCGATTTTCAGCACGAACGTTTCGGCAGGACCCGTCGGCATGATGTTCAGAGTGATGTCGCAGATACCCTGCATCCGCTTGTTGGAATCCTTGTCGACGAAGAGTTCGTACCCGCTGATGGTCCCCTGTTCAATCTGTTCTTCCAGCAATCGCTTGAGCGGCTTCTCGATTTGCTCGTCCATGAATTCACGGGTCAAAACCTGCCCGGCCACCTGCAGCAGATAGTGGCGGCAGCAGCGTTCGAGAAAACGCAGGATGCGGTAGGAAGTAAAAAACTTCAACACGCCGTAAGGGTCGTCAGCAAGTGTGCGGCAGCCAAAGAAGCAAAGGTGGTTGTCGGCATCCCGGATCACCGGAATCAGCTGCCGCTCCATACTCAGGTGCTCCATTTCGCTGATCAACGGCTCGATCCGTGATTTGGCAGCACCCACAATCTGCCCGAATCGGGAACCGACCGGCCCTTGTGCCAGTCCGCCCTGGTCGTCCGCGCGCGCAAGCGCTCCGGCGAACACGAGCGAGGGCGGACCAAACAGGTCATCCCTGTTCCCGTTCCCCGATTCAAACCAATGCGCGGGTCGCAGCATAAGGTAACCCATCATGACGACGTCCGAAGCCGCGCGGTCTTCGGGACGCTTCATGAATTCGTATTTGCCACCCGGCAGAAAATTCCGCTCGACGTTTCTGAACGATTTCTCATCGTCGAGATCGGTCACCAGGAGCATACCCCAGGCGCTGCAAATGTCTTCCAGTTTTTCCCGCACGGCTTGTGGCAAGTGCCCGGGTACGACCAGATTGCAAATATCATCGCGAAAATTGAAGTTGTCGTTACGGCGCCGGATGAAATTCTCGATCGCACCGATGTTCATCGCCATGACGTCCTGCATCGCCGCCGCGTCCGAGTTCCACACATAGAGTTCCACCGGCTTGCGGACCTTTTCATCGGGAACTTTGCAATTTTCGAAGAAGAGCCGTAACTCGCGATAACTCCTCTCGATGGGACGGATCGCTTCAAAGACCTGCGCCAGCAGGTTGTCCCGCGTTTTTTCAGCGGTATCGATCTGGCCCTGCAGTTTCCGCACCGTCGTATCGTAAGTATCTTCTTCGCTCAGGACCGCCTGGAAGTCGGTCAATTGATCGAGAAACTCGCGCGCCGAACGCGGTGAAAAAATGCTGGCGAGATCGC
>CAZXCO010000984.1:0-7682 GCA_964639095.1 uncultured Solibacteraceae bacterium | reverse complement strand
GCGGAAGCGAAGAAGTTCCGCGCGTTGAAATCGCCGTTGCGGAGAAATTCGAACACATCGCCATGAAATTCATTGCCTCCGGATTTGGTGACCGCATTCACTGCCGCGGCGGAATGATAACCGTACTGCGCCGGCAGCGCGCTGGTCTCCACTTTGAATTCCTGAAGCGCATCCGGGAAAGGCAGAGGCTGGTTCAGATTGTTGAACGGATCGTTGTGCATGGCGCCGTCGAGCAGGTAACTCACGCCCCCGTTCGACTGCCCGCCCGCCACCGAAATGGCCACAGTCGGATAGTTCTTGTTGGAGTTCAGCGTGGTCGGCTGCGCCGCCGTCGCTGCCCCGGCGAGAAACACGAGTTGAGTCGCGTTGCGCCCGTTCAGGGGCAGATCCACGACACGTTGCTGATCGACGACCTGGCCGACTCCCGTGCTGTGTGTTTCCACCATGCTGGCGTCGGCCTGCACCTCGACCTGCTGGCTCACCGTACCCACCTGCAGAGTGGCGTCGATTACAGGGTTGCTGTCGACCTGCAGCACGATGCCGGACTGAATATAGGAACTGAAGCCCGCTTTGCTGATCGTCATCCGGTAAGGCCCGGGCGGCAGATTGGACAGCGTGTATACGCCCTGGGAATCCGTCTGAACAGAGCGGTTCAGCCCGGTGGCGGTCTGGGTTACGGCTACCTGAGCGCCGGGAACGACCAGTCCTCCGGAATCGCGAACTGTTCCCGAAATCTGAGAAACGGCTGTCGCCTGGCCCCACAGACCCGCAACCGCAAGAAGGTTGCACAGCAGCAGATTCGACAAACGGCGTGTCGCATTTTTCAGCATTCCACGTTCTCCCGGGGAGCCAGACCCACTTCTCCGCATCCACTTCGCTTTGGCTTGCGTTGAAGTATTTCAAGCTGCCGTGGTCCGTGTCAATGCATTTTCCGGAAAAAGATATATCAGATCCTGTGGAATCTTATCGGATATTCAGATAAATACTGACGAAATATTTGTGTTTTTTTATACAGACACACGGAAGCGACGAGCCGATGCGAAATGTCTTCACTGACCGCCTGCCGCCTTTTCCATGGCTCTGCGCAGGCTCAGCGGCCGCATGTCCGTCCAGACTTCCTTGATGTAATCCAGGCATTCCTCTTTTGTACCGGCCTTGCCCGCGTCCTTCCATCCGAGCAGAGTTTCGCGGTCAGCGGGCCAGATCGAGTACTGCTCTTCCTGGTTGACCACCACTTTGTAAATCCGGGTATCGTCTCTGTCATCCATGCCGGCCTCCCTCTGTCTCCGGAGTCATCTACTGATCCGGTCCGATACCGGAATCGGGCGCTTTCGCGCGTTCGATCGCTTGCGCGAGTTCCAGGCATCGCGCCTCAAAAGCTTCCTTCTGGGAAGGCGTCAGACGCACCAGCCGTCTCTGGATTTCGTCCAGCATTCCCTCTGCCCTCCGGAGCAACTGTGAAGCAAGCTCCGCGTTGTGCCGGCGGGATTCGACGCCCGCCATCTCCACCAGGCTGAAGGCGACGTCGAAATCGGCGTTAATCAGCTCGCGGGGAACCCGCTCGCCGATTCCGGATTTGTCGCGTAGAGGCATGTGGCGTTATTTTACATGGAATTGCCGGCGCCGCCGAAGCCGGATGAGCGCCGGCTGCTAACGGGCGGCCATTTGCCGTTCCGTGACGGTCACACGCGAAGCCAGTCGGAACCGGATAACGGTCTCCGAGGGAAGGCTCACCGTCTTTGCATGGGTCGCCATCACGGTGCCAAGCCCGGCGCCGCCGCCAATGCCCGCTCCGATCGCCGCGCCTTTTCCACCTCCGGCAATAGCGCCGATGATCGCGCCGATCGCCGCGCCGCCGCCGACCTTCTCCGCCTCATCGCGGCGGGAATTTCCCCCCTGTTTCGTCCAGGGTACGGTTGAGATAGTCACGCGCTGGCCATCGGATGTCGAAAGGCTCGTGAGGCTCAGCTCAAGGCTCGCGGCAGCGCCGTTCAGACGCCCGGCATTGCGGGAATCGAGAATCCGTCCGGTCACACGCGCGCCTCGTTCAGCGATTACGAGGCCGTCGACGGCCAACGGCTCAGCAAGCGACGCCTGGAATGTGTCTCCGGGCACGTTCCGATCGCTCGACAGGGATTGGTCCAGGCGGACCGGAATCGTCATTCCGGTGAAGAGCGTGACTCGCCTCGGCGCGTACGGCGGCGGCGCCGAAGGAGGTTCAGGGGGTGCGGCCGGTTCGACCGGAACCGGCGGAGCGGGAGCAGCATCCGGGACAGAAGGAGTTTCCGGAACGGGGGCCGACGCGGGGACCGATGAAGCCGGATCCGCCTGGCGAGCCGGCGCCGCGGGTGGCACATAGGGTCCCGGAACCCACTGCGTGGGCTTCACACGATCTTCCTTCACCCTGGCCTCGAGAACGGGCTCTTTCGAACGAACCGCCGGTTTCACCGGCTTGCTGTAAACGGGCGCCGGGGCCGCCGCCGGGGCATCCGGAATCGGCGAAGGCTTTGCAGGAGCAGGAGCCGGCGCGGCCGCCTGCTGAACCGGAGCAGGGCGGGCGGGATGAAGCACCGGAGCCGCAATGGACGCCGGCGGCGGAAGCGAAGGCGGCTGGGTCATCTTTACTGCCAGGCCGCCCGCAAGAGCAGCGCCGATAACCAACAAACCAACGTGCACCGGCTTCATCCGTCACTCTCCCGTTTCGATACTCCCGGGCGTCAATCGCATGGACGCTAAACTGAACTTGTGAGTTTCCCGCAAACTCTCCGCATCGGCAACCTGAGCATCTCACCGGCCACGGTCCTCGCCCCCATGGCGGGCGTCACCGATACCGTTTTCCGGCGCTTCATCCGCAATCTCGGCGGCTGCGGTCTTATTATGACCGAATTCACGAGTTCGCACGGGGTCAGCGCCTCCCTTCGCGGGGATCGTTCGCGAAAGCCCAACCGCACGCTCGAACGCTATCTGCGGTTCGACCAGCAGGAGCATCCGATTTCGGCCCAGCTTTTTGGCGCCGATCCGGAAACGATGGCCACGGCTGCTCGCGTCTGCGAAGATCTCGGATTCGACGTTCTCGACCTCAATTTCGGCTGTCCTGTCAACAAAGTGGTCAAGTGCAACGGCGGTTCCGGTCTGCTGCGCGATCTCCCGCTGGTTGAAAAGCTGCTGCAAGCCGTGCGGAAAGCCATCACGATTCCGTTTACCTGTAAGTTCCGCGCCGGCTGGAACGACCGGGAGCTGGTCATGGTTCAGATGGCCCGGCTGGCGGAAGACTGCGGCCTGCAGGCGGTCGCGCTGCATCCGCGTACCCGGGAGCAGGGATATTCCGGAAAGTCCGACTGGTCCCGGATTGCGGCCATCAAAGACGCCGTAAAGATTCCGGTGATCGGCAACGGCGATATCATCACCCCGCAGGATGCGGTCCGGATGGTTGAGGAGACCGGTTGCGACGCGGTCATGATCGGGCGGACAGCGTCGTCGAACCCGTGGATCTTCCGCCAGATCGAGCAGTATCTGGCGACCGGGAGCTACGACGAACCGAGCCATGAGGACCGCTACGAAATCATGCGGACCTATTACGCGATGCTGCTGGAACGCGGCGAAGACGATGCGGTCGGGAAGATGAAGCAGTTTGCGACATATTTCACGCACGGCGTTCGCAACGGCGCGCAACTGCGTGTCGCGATCTATCAGGCGAAGGAAGCCGCCCGGATCCTCGACTTAGTCGACCAGTTCTTCACCGGCGGTCTTCCTGCGGGCGATCCGGAAGGCTCTCGACTCGTTCTGGCCTGAGGCCATCTCCTCCCATCCGGCGAAAGCTTTCCGGAACTCCGCGAGCGAAGTGGCGAAACGTCCGGTGGTCTTTCCCGCGATCGCCACGATTCCTCCAGGGCGGATGCCCTGTGCGATTTCAGGCAACAGGTCCGGCTGCCAGTAGAGCCAGCAGACGATCAGGTCCCAGGAGGCCGGAGCGATCCGGTATTCGTGCTTCTCCAGATCCGCCTGCACGAACTGAACGCCGGGAGTCTCGACGGGCTCGACGGCGGGTTGGATATCAACGGCCGTCACCTGCCAGCCGCGGGCGGCGAGCCAGAGCGAATGGCGCCCCGAACCGGCTGCGAGATCCAGCACTCTTCCGGGCGGCAGGGCGGCCAGTGTGGCCGTCAGGATGCAGTCAACAGGCGTTCTTCCATTATTTCCCGCCGCCATGATCATCCCGAAAGACACGGAGGAAACGGAACTCGAAATCAACGGCCGCGCGGTCCGGCTCACGCATTTGCGGAAGCTGTTCTGGCCGGACCTCGGCATCACGAAGCGCGACCTCCTGCAGTACTACCTCGACATTTCGAAGACTCTGCTGCCTCACCTTACGGATCGCGCGATGGTGATGAAACGCTATCCCAATGGCGCTCAGGGGGAATTTTTCTTCATGAAACGCACGCCGGATCCTCATCCCGATTGGCTTCAGACCTGCTCGATCCGGCATCGTTCGGCGAACGTCATTGCATTCCCGGTGGTGGACAACGCCGCGGCTCTTCTCTGGGTCGTGAACCTCGGCTGCATCGATCTGAACCAGTGGTATGCAAAATGCGACGATGTGCAGCGCCCCGACTACCTGCATTTCGATCTCGACCCTGTCGTCGATGCCGAGGGAAAGGAATCCGGCTGGAAGAAAGTGCTGGAGACTGCCTGCCACGTCCGGGAAGCATTGGACGCCCTGCGGATACCCAGCTTTCCGAAGACCACCGGATCGCGGGGCATCCATATCTACATTCCGATCGAGCGGGGCCCCGTGCAGAAGGCGGTGTGGTCATTCGCGAAGAGCCTGGCGAAGGATCTGGAAGCACGCTGCCCGAAGCTCATCACCGCCGAATACCGGATCGCGAAGAGACCCGCCGGGCGCGTGCTCGTCGATTACAACCAGAACGCGTGGGGGCGCACTCTCGCATCGGTGTACTCCGTGCGCCCGCGGCCGGGCGCCACGGTCTCGACTCCGGTGACATGGGAGGAAGTGGCCGCCGGATTCCGGGTGACCGATTTTCACATGCGCAATGTTCCCGAACGCATCCGTGATCGCGGCGATCTTTACAAGCCCCTGCTGGCGAAGAGCGGGCGCGTGAAACTCGAAGAATTCATCCCCCGAACAGTCGCATGAGCCTGCCGCTCACATTCGACTATCCGGTCATGGAGGCCACGACCGCGACCGCCATTCCCACCGGCGCTGAGTGGCAGTACGAGCCCAAATGGGACGGGTTCCGCTGCCTGGCTTTTCGCGACGGCAGCGCCATCGAGTTGCGATCGAAATCCGGGCAGCCGCTCGGGCGTTATTTCCCCGAACTGGTGGCGGCGCTCGGAGCGCTCAAAGCGAAGCGCTTCGTGCTCGACGGCGAGATCTGCATCCAGCGCGACGGAGAACTGTCGTTCGACGATCTGCTGATGCGCATTCATCCGGCCGAGAGCCGTATCCGCAAACTGGCCGCGGAGACGCCCGCGACATATTACTGCTTCGACCTTCTCGCGGATGAACACGGGACTCTGCTGACGACGAAGAATCTCGAAGCGCGCCGGGCCGCGCTCGAAGCCTTCGCCGCCCACTACTTCGAAGGCCCGATCGAATTGTCGCCGGTCACGCGCGACCCCGCGGCTGCGCGCCGGTGGCTCCGCACAGGGGGCGGGCCGCTCGACGGCGTCGTCGCCAAACGACTCGATCTGCCCTACCGGTCGGGAGAACGGACGGGCATGGTGAAGATCAAGAACCTGCGCAGCGCCGATTGCGTCGTCGGCGGTTTCCGCTATGGCGCCGGGAAGCACGTGGCAGGCTCACTCCTGCTGGGTCTTTATGATCATGAGGGACTGCTTAACCATGTGGGCTTCTGCTCGGGTCTGAAGAACGCGGAAAAGCCCGCGCTCACGAAGAACCTGGAGAAGCTGATCGAAGCGCCCGGATTTTCCGGCCGCGCGCCGGGCGGCCCGAGCCGCTGGTCGACCGAACGGTCGGCTGAATGGCAGCCGCTGCGCCCGGAACTCGTGGCGGAAGTCCAGTACGATCACTTCACGGGCGGCCGATTCCGGCACGGAACCCGATTCCTGCGCTGGCGTCCGGACAAGGCGCCGCGCCAGTGCACCGTCGATCAGGTCAGGCCGGGTTCTTCTGTTCGAGGAATACTGTCCGGGTCGGAAAAGGCATCGTGATCCCTTCCGCCTTCAGCCGGTTGAAGAGACGCTTGCGCAGTTCACTCTGAACGCTGCCCTGGTTTCCGAACTCACTCACGGTGTAATTCACCTGGAATACCAGCGCCGATTCTCCCGGCCCGGGATGGAACAGAACCGAAGGCGCGGGCTCGGTCAGCAGGTCATTCAGTTCCTTTGCCGCCGCCATCACTTCGCTGAACAAAATCGCCTGCACCTGATCGACGTCCGAGTCATAGCCCACGCCGAATGACATGGACATTCCGATTCGCCGGTCCGGCATACTGTAGTTCGTGTAGATCGCCTGCCCCAGCTTGCTGTTGGGGACGACCACGAGATTGTTGCCGGCTCGCATCATGGTGCAGCGCCAGTTGATGTCCGTGATATAGCCTTCTTCGCCCGTGTTCAGCTTGATGTAGTCGCCAATGTGCACCAGCCCGGAGATGGAAACATAGAAGCCGGCAAAGAGATTCGAGAGTGTATCCTGCAGGGCCAGCGCGACGGCGAGGCCGCCGACGCCGAGGGTGGTCAGGATCGGCGTGAGGCTGACATCGAAGACTCGCAGGAGCGAGGCCAGCCCCAGAAACACGATGGCAAGCTGAACCAGCCTCCGGGTCAGACTGGTGACTGACTGCGCGCCGGTCACGCGGCTGCCGTAGAAACGCACTGCATTGCCCGCCAGGCGGCTCATCGCCATCGTGAGCGAAAGAATCCAGAGCACGGCAAGCGTGCGGGGCAGGTACTTGAGATCGACCCGCGGAATTTCGGAGTTCTGCGTCGCGAGGTGAAGCCCGAGGATCAGCGACCAGAGGACAATCGGGCCGCGCAGGCTCTCGATAAGCAGAACGTCGAAATGGTTCTGCGCTCCCGACGACCATCCCCGCACGATGCGGAAAAGAATGCTGCGGACGATGAGCCCCCCGATGATCGTGGCGGCCAGCAGAGCAAGCGGTACGGCGAACGCAAAAGGGTCTCTCAACAGTTGCGGGAGCGGACGCATGAATCTGTTATTGTCCCAAGATATGCCGCATCCTTTTCTGCACGCCGGGAGGGCGGGCGGCGTCAACCGTTTTGATGCCTCGCGGGTCGACAGGTTGGGGTGTGTTCGTGGTCCTGTGCGTCGGGACCACTGTGCTCGGGACCAGTCTGCTCGGCTCGGGTGGCCAGCAGGATTCTCCGAAGGAGCAGGCCGCAGCGCTGGCGAAAAAAGCGCGAAAGGCCGCAAAGACCGATAAAGACGCCGACGCGTATCTCTTCTACTCCGAAGCTGCGGCGCTGCAGCCGAAAAACAAGAGGTTCAAGGAGAAGATGCAGTCGCTGCAGGCGCGGGCGGGCCTGCAATCCAAACCGGCTCCTCCGGTGTCCGCCGCCGAGGCGCCTCCGGCGCCGGCGCTTTCGCCGGATGAAGTGTTCGACAGCCTGACAGCGCGCGAATTCGCCCGGGCCCGGCAGCCGCAGAGCCCTCCCACCCTCAAACCGAAACCGGGCAAGCA
>CAZXCO010000983.1:0-1874 GCA_964639095.1 uncultured Solibacteraceae bacterium | reverse complement strand
AGGCAGATCGAATCGATGTGAAGTGGGTTCATGCAGTGAGGGAGGAACAGATGTTCCAGACTGGATTGAATGCCGGCAGAAAGATCAGGCTCCAGCGAGCCGGTGAGTGTCATATGAAAACGCCACTCGTCCATCACATATGGATAGCCCCACCGTTCGAGTAGATCGAGTTGCCGCGGATTCAAGCGAGCGGCCCGGCGACGCTCCAGTTCGCCGGCGCCGGGAGCGGCGCGGAACCGATCGAAGGCCATGACGGTTGCCGCCGCCAGATTCTCAAACTCTCTCGAAGGCTCGGAAAGGACCAGGGCCAAAAAGCGCCCGATTGATGCCACGCGTAGTCGCGGCGCCAGAAAGGCGGACTGGCCGGCTGCGAAGAGTTGGAGCTGGCCGATCAACTCGTCGCTCGTGACTCCCTCCGCGAGGCGGAATGGAGGCTTCAGTGTGGCATGAAACCCGTACGTTCGAGGTGAATCCGTAATGTTGCGCCAGAGGTCCGGCGCGAAGCCGTCCAATGCGGGCGGCGGCTCCGTTCCTGTTACGGCGTCCCAGCCGAGCCATGCGGAGGCGAGCCGATTCAGGGGGGAATCCTGCGCGGGTGCATAGTAGAGCGCGAAGCGTCGCGTATCGCAAAGAGCGGAATGTGCGCTCATTTCGCGGCTCCTTCGGCGGCTGATGCGAACTCAAAGTCCGCCGCCACCGCGAAATGATCCGATGGATAGATACCATCTTCACCACCGGTCAAGGTGCGGCAGGAAGTTACACGGAGAGGGCCCCGGAAGAGAAGCCAGTCGATGCGACGGGAGGTCCGGGGTTGTCCGGTGAAGCCATGGAAGGTGCCTTCCGGGCCCTCGCGCACATCGGCCTCCGTCCAGGCGTCTTTGAGCGTCGAGGTCAGGATCGCGTGGACTGCGCCGCCTGCCGGATGATTGAAGTCGCCGGTCAGGATTGCCGGTCCATCAAAGCTCGCGACCCGATCCCGAATCAGCACGGCGGACCGAAGCTTGGCCGGGTACTCGGCCTGCTGGTATTGCAGGTGCGCATTGAAGCAGGCAAAGCGCTGGCCGCAATTGTTTTCGAAAACTGCCCAGGTCACCACTCTCGGTTTCGCCATTTCGGGGTATCCGCTCCCCACGACTTCCGGAGTATCCGAGAGCCAGAAGGAGCCCCATTCCACGGGCGTCACGCTATCCCTGCGATAGAAAAGCGGGGTGAATTTCTCGAAGCGGTTGCCATAACGGCTCACTCCGAGCCAGCCGTATTCGGGCGCCGACTCGGCGATGTATTCGATCTGCTCGATGACAGGCTCCTGCAGGCCGGCCACATCCGGATTCGCCGAACGCAGAGCAGTCACGAAAACGCGACGCCGGTTTTCCCACACATGAAGGCCATCCGATGGTTCGGGATAACGGATATTGAATGTCACGATTCCTGGCATACCTGTTCCAAAACTTTCTCCATCAGATTTTCGACGGGCAGCGTTCCTTCCATGCGAATGACCGGGCAGGGCAGTTGAGCCAGCCAGGCTTCGTGCCGTGCCCGGCTCCGGCCCTGGTGGCCGCCTTTCTCATAGTCGGCCGCCCACTTGAGAAATGCCCTGTGCTTCGCGTGCAGCGCGCCTCCGGGCGAAATCACGCCTGGATGAAACTTGTGCCGTTCGCGCTCGCGCAGCCGCTGGATGCGGACCTCCGTCGGCGCCTGCAGAAAAACAACGACATCGAACAGGCGGATGAGCGGGTCGCCCCATCCGTCGAGCGATCCCGACAGCACCCACGAGGACGAGCGATTCAAGGCTTCGTCCAGGAGAGACAGGCGTTCCTGTGGCGGCCGTTTGTACTCATAAGGGGGATCCGAAGGCAGCCAGAAAAAGTCGTCCG
>CAZXCO010000982.1:0-12060 GCA_964639095.1 uncultured Solibacteraceae bacterium | reverse complement strand
TCACGCGCCGCCAGAACCAGCGCAGTCAAGCCGCCGCCGTCCTTCACCTGATTGCGATTGCCGAAGAAAGCCGCCGCGTCCGCCACGTCGTCGCCGGTCGTGACGGTGCGCGCCGGCGCGCCCGCCTGCCGCGGAGCAGCGCCCGCGCCGCCGCCGCGATTTGCTCCGCGCCGCCGGCCGCCGCCCACATTGTCACCGTTCGCGAATCGCGCCGCCGCCGAAGGGGCCAGATAGGCGCCGCGCGGCCGCACTTCGGGAGCCGAGGTTACGCCGATGTCGGCGCCGCTTGCGATCAGGAGCCGCACCGCGTCCGGATGAGACTGCTCCGCCGCCCACATCAGGGCCGTCGTACCGCGAAGGGTTTCCTTCGCGTTGACATCCGCCTTGTGAGCCAGCAGCGTTTTGATGGCGTCGACGTTACCGTTGCGCGAAGCCATCATGAGCGGCGTTTCGCCATGGGGGCCTTTTTCGTTCACATCGGCCCCCGCGGCGAGCAATTTGTCGATCATCGGCGCATCGCCCCGCTCCGACGCCAGTGACAGCGCTGTCGCTCCGTCATGATTGGCGGCTTTGACATCGGCGCCGGCCTGGATCAGCAGGTCCACCATCTCCATATCGGAGTTGTAGGCCGCCCATTGCAGCGCCGTCGCGCCGTCGGTCTGTGGCGCGTTCACGTCGGCTTTGGACTGGATCAGCTTTTTCACTCCCGCCTGGTCGCCGTTCATCGCGGCGTCCGCGACCGGGCTGGGGGCGGCGTAAGCGGCAACGGCTAAAAGAAGCGGTGCGGCGCAGATCAGGGTTCGCATTGGTCTGGCTCCTGTACAGGGTTTCGGCGTCAAGCGTTTCGGGTCAAACAAGGTTCGGCATTCGGCCCGTACTGTCGCCGATCGATTCCTGGTGAATGCCGTACAGATCGAGGATGCTCAACAGGAGATTTCCCGTCGGCACCGTTCTCGACGGAACGGCAATGTGGCGACCACCCTTCAACTGCCCGGACGCGCTGCCCACCAGAACGTGCGGCACATCGTAGTGCAGGTGCTGGTTCGAGTTGCCCATGTTGGTGCCGTAGAGCGTCAGAGAGTGGTCGAGCAGCGTGCCTTCGCCTTCCTTGATCTTGCTCAGCTTGTCGATGAAGTAAGACAGGCACTTCACATGGTACGTGTTGATCTTGGAGTAGTTCAGAATGTTGGCCGGATTCTCCGCATGGTGCGAAGCGCCGTGGAAACCCGACGTCGTGCCGCTCTCCGGATAGGCGCGCGCCGTCAGATCGCGCGCGTACAGGATTGTCGAGACGCGCGTGATGTCGGCCTGAAACGCCAGCGTGAGCAGGTCGAACTGCAGTTTGATATGTTCGTCGAACGAAGTCGGAACGCCGTACGGCGTCTCCATCTCCGGAACGGCCGCAGACGCTTTGCGCGCGATGTCCAGCCGGCGCTCGATCTCCCGCACGTCGTCGAGATATTCATCGACCCGGTGACGGTCGCTGGGGCTGATCTCCTGCTTGAACCGGCCGGCGTGTTGCACGACCACGTCCAGAATGCTGCGGTCCTGCTCTCTCCGGGCAGCACGCTCCGAAGCCGACCCGCCGGCACCGAACAGCCGCTCGAAAACGACCTGCGGGTTGATTTCCATCGGCAGGGGCTTGGAGGGGGTCATCCACGAAATCGAGTTCGAGTATGCGCAGCTGTAGCCTTCGCCGCAGTTGCTCGAATTCGCTCCGGGGTCTTCGACACCGAGTTGCAGCGAGGGCAGCAGATTCGACTGGCCGATCTTCTGGGCGATGATCTGGTCGATCGTGACGCCGTCGCGAATGTCGGCGCCAGCAGTCTTCTTCGGCTTGTCAGCACACAGGAATGCCGCGGCGACCCAGTGATCCGCGCCCGTCACTCCGGGAGGTGGCTCCGCGGATTTGCTCCACATGCCGCTCATGATGATTGTGTGGTCGCGGAAGGGCTCGAGCGCCTTCATGATGGGGGTGAATTCGAAGCCCGTGCCTACCTTCGAGGGAACCCAATACCCGGGGGCAGCACCGTGAGGAACGAAGATGCCCGTGAAGCGGGTCGGCGGCACGGCGGCCGTCTGCTTCAGAGGCGTCTGCGCGGGAAGCATCGAGTCCAGCAGCGGCAGCGCTATCGCGGCGCCTGCTCCCCGGAGCACCATCCTTCTCGATACGTGCTTTTTGGTGATAAACGTCATCGTGTTTTCCTCGTCGTCTCCTGTTCCCCGTTCCCTTGCCTGCTTACTGCGCCGCGCCGGATTCCCCGCCACCGTACGTCAGGCCCTTCATATTCATCTGGAATTGTTCCGTCCGCACCACGCCCAGCACCAGCGACGAAAAGCGGTAGTCATTCTTTTCGGCGTTGTGCACGATCGAGCGGAGCGTCGGCATATCGTAGTATTCGACGCCGCGGCCGAGAGCGTAAGTCATCAGATGCTCGGTCGCAACCCGCACGAACTGAGGCGAGTAGCGCAGCAGCGCCTCGCGAAGCCCCTTCAGTCCGTCGAGCTTGCTGCCGTCCACCAGATATCCCGTGGCGTCGATCGGATTGCCGGCGTCCTGCGTCCGCCATGCGCCGATCGCGTCGAAATTCTCGAGCGCGAAGCCGATCGGATCCATGATCTTGTGGCAGGTGGCGCAGGGCTCCATCTTCCGGTGCATTTCCATCTGCTGGCGCATGGAAGGCTTGGCTGCCCCATGCACGTCGCTGTCGGTCGAGACCAGCTTGATCACCACGCCCGGCGGCGGATCCGGCGGGCTCACGCCCAGGAAGATCTCCATCACCGTCTTGCCCCGCCCCACCGGCGACGTCCTGTCCGGCTGCGACGAAACTTCAAGGAACGACCCCTTGCCGAGCAACCCGCGGCGCATATCGAACTCCGGCCCCAGCGTTACCCGCCGGAATTCGCTGCCGTAGACATTCGGAATGCCGTAATGCTTCGCCAGCCGCTCGTTCACATAGGTGTAGTTGGCGTTGATCAGGTCCAGCAGGCTGCGGTCTTCCTGCACGATGCTGGCGAAGAACAGTTCCATTTCGCGTCCGAACGCGTTCCGCAGATTGTCGTCGAAATCGGGGAACGCCTGCGTGACCGGCGAGCGGCCTTCCAGACCGCGCACGTTGAACCACTGCCCGCCGAAGTTCTTCACGAACTGGCTCGATTTCGGATCGGCCAGCATGCGCTTCACCTGCTGGGCGAGAACCGCGGGGTTGCTGAGTTTGTGCTGCTCGGCAAGGTTCAGCAGCGTATCGTCGGGAACGCTGCTCCAGAGGAAGAACGACAGGCGGCTGGCGAGTTCCAGATCGCTGATTCGATATTTCTGCCCTGCCGCAATATTCGTCGGCTCCTTCTCCTTGCGGAAAATGAAGTCCGGATCCATCAGGACCGCCTGCACCGCCATCTCGATGCCGTGGTTGAAGTCGCCGCCCTCATTGCGCCCGCGCTGGTAGAAGCCGAGGAGCGACTCCATATCCTGCTCGGTAATGGGCCGCCGGAACGCATGCCGCCCGAGAGTCGAAAGAATCTTCTTCGCGCAGGCCGTTTCTTCGCTCTGGCTGGCGGGCTGGCAGACGAAGATCTTGCGCCGGCTCGGCGAGTCCGCCGCGCCGGTTACATTGAACGGTCCATCGATCCGGATGTAGCCGACATGCGGATAAAACGTGTATCCGGCGATGCCGCCCGTTTCGATCGTGCTGCGCAGGAAGTGCCGGTTCAGATCCGCCGTATTGGGCGAGTAGTTGGTGGCGAGGAACGTCACCCCGACCTTGTGCGGACCCGCCGCGGACTTGAACCGGAACGCCGGCGTGCCGCCGTGAATCGCCGGTCCGGCCCGCAGTTCCCGATCCCAGTCATAGACGTGAAGCCGCTGGCCGTCGAGCAGGAACTCCAGCTTTTCGCCGCTCACGCTGCCGAAGGCCTGATTGTTGTCCATGTTGCCCAGATTCACGGGCCACACTTTGATTTCGTACTCGGCATCGGCCGGGAACTCGTGGGTCACGAGGATTCCGCCGCGCGTGCCGAAGGGGAGTCCCGCGAGGTGATAATCCTGCGACGTGTCTTCCGGAACGTGGTAGGACGTCTGGGTGGGAGCCGTGACATCGCCGATCGCGACGCGCGCGATCTTGCCCGCCGCCGAGCGGTATGCCTCGATCAGCGCCGGCGACACCGTCAGAGTGCCCGCCTGATTGTCGAAGCCGTGCGTCGAGTCATCCGATGGCAGGAACTTCGTCGCGTCCACGTCCAGCCCCAGAACGTCGCGGACGGCATTGGAGTACTCGGCACGATTGAGGCGATGCAGGCCGGGCTGCGGCAACTGGATCGCGACGTGGCGATCAAGCTGGCCTTCCAGATACTCGATCATCCCCTCCATGGTCTTCGCGTCCGGCCGCGGCGCTCCCGCCTGCGGCATCATCCCGGCCCGGAGTTTTCTGACAACTTTTTCCCATTCCTGCGGGTTCTTCTCTACATGCGCAACGTCCAGGCGGTCGAGCATCAGGCCGCCGGTCTTCAATTTCTGGTTATGGCAGGTGACGCAGTAACGGTCGAGCAACCGGCGTTCATTGGCCGCCGCGGGTGTGAGCTTCGCGAGAGGCGTAATAGGAGCTTCGGCCGCCGCAGGCTTCCGGTTCGCCGCTGTTGCGGCCGCGGCAGCCGCGCCGCTTCCGGGCTTCGCGCCCTGATCCACCCAGGCCGTAATCACCGCAATATCTTTATCGGAAAGCGGGCCGCCCGGGGGCATGGTCTTCCCGGCAATCTTCTGGATCAGAAGGCTCTTCGCCGAACTGCCCGGCACCACGACCTTTCCCGACGTGCTCCCGTCCAGAATGCCCTGCACCGTATCGAGGTGCAGCCCCGCCACAGCCGATCCGCCCGAATGGCAGACGGTGCAATTCTGAGTCAGAATCGGCTGGACATCCTTCTGGAAATCCACCGCCTTCGAAGAGGTCTGCTGTGAAGAAAGCTGTGCCGCTACAGCCAGCAGTGCGATAGCGAAAATAGCGCCTCGGTTCATGTGTGCCCCGTATTCCCGTATAAAGACGACGGCGAATGGCGAAGATTACCCGTCCGTATGATTATCCTGAATTTTTTGTCCCGAATCGACGAAAAATATTGATAGTGCCCATCAAAAAGTACCAGATACGGCGAATTCCCCAAGGCTCCCTGGCATTTCAGATAAAGAATCCATAATGCCAGCCGCTTTCCTCGCAACTCCCTCCCGCTGTGACCTTTACGAAGTTTTGCAGTACTACAAGCATCAGATCACCGGACAGCGTCCATCGATTCACGCACGACGACCGGCGTTTCCCGCTTTCCTAACTCCCCACTTTCGCTGGAATCAGAATCGGGTGCACCTTCGCGTTCTCCCGAACCACGTCACCCGGGCTGATCACGACCCGTTCCCCCTTCTCCAGCCCCTCCAGAATCTCCAGACGATCTCCGTAATCCCGCCCGATCTGGACCGTTCTGAAATGCACGACATCGTCCGGTCCAACCACCGCGACGTGCGAGCCATCGCCCCGCACCACCAGCGCATCGGCCCGGATGATCAAAGGCGGCTCCTTTCGCGGTGTCGTGAAACTCACCTCCGAATACATGCCCGGCAGCAGCAGCGCTTCCCGGTTCTCCACCTGAATCTCGGCCAGCAGGGTCCGTGTGGCCGGATCGAGGGCGTTGGCCGTGCGCGTCACAACCCCTGCAAACGTCTTCAGCCGCAGGTCGGGAATCCTCAGTTGCGCCGTCTGGCCCACGCGGACCGACGTCGAATCCGCCTGCGGCACGCTGACATAGGTGCGGAGGCGGTCCATCTGCGCGATCCGGAACAACAGCGTGGAGCCTTCGGAGACCAGCGTGCCCGTATCCACGTTGCGGAGCGTAATCACTCCTGCGAACGGAGCCCGGACCTTGAGATATCCCTGCAGTTCGCTCAGCCGCCCGAGATTCGCTTCCGCCGCCGCGATATTGCTCTTCGCCACCGCGACGGCTTTTTCGAGCGCCTCGACATTCTGGCCCAGCGCCTGGTATTGCGACCGGTACGTGTCGGCGTCCTGACGGGAAACCGCTCCCTTCTCGACCAGTGCCTGCCAGCGTTGATAAGTCAGGCGCGCCATCTCCGCGTTGGTCCGGCCCTCCCGCAGATTCGCGCTGGCCTGTTCGAGCGAAGAGTTCGCCTGGTCGACGCTGGCTTTGGCCTGGCGCACCTGCTGATCCAGTTCGCCCGCGTCGATCTCGGCCAGCAACTGCCCTTCTTTCACGCGGTCCCCGATATCCACGTAGCGAACTTTGATGTAACCGCTGGCGCGCGCGAGCACGGGCGCCTCCGTGACCGCCTCGATATTCCCCGGCAGAGTCAACTGGCTCTTGCCCGAAGCCTGGTTCACCGCCACCACATTCACCGGAGGCAGCGCCGCGCTGTCTTCCATGGCTTCCTTGGCCAGCGCCGTCTGCCGGCTGGACTGAGGCAGATATCCGGCGAAAAATGCGACCACGAGAAAAGCGACCGACGCAATCGCCAGCAGCCCGAGCGCCCCGGGCGAAGGACGGCCCCGCTTGTGCGGAGCCTGCCCGTGAGCAGCCTGTTGCTCCTCGAGCTTTTTCCTGAGACGCTCGATCTCGGCGAGCAGCCGTTCTTCAGTGTTGTTATTGGCTGGCGTCTGCATGGGCTTTATCAGAAATCCGTTCGTCTCCCCGGGAAACTTCGCTCAGGAAAGAAAAGCCCGGATATCCTCCCGCTCCTCCTCTTCGAGCTTCAGATCAAAATCCACCGGAGCCTTTTTGCGCATCAGGCTGTAAACGATCGGAACGATGAACAGCGTTGTCACCGTGGCCAGAAGCAGGCCCCCGATTACGGCACGGCCCAGCGGCGCGTTCTGTTCGCCGCCCTCACCCAGTCCGAGCGCCATGGGCAGCATGCCGATAACCATCGCCGCGGCCGTCATCAGCACCGGCCGGATACGCGTCGATCCCGCGGCCAGCGCCGCCGCGCGCTCGTCCATCCCTTCGAGCCTCTGGTCGTTGGCAAATACGACCACCAGAATGCTGTTCGCGGTCGCGACACCGATGCACATAATGGCGCCCATCAGCGACGGCACACTGAACGTCGTCTGGGTGACGAAGAGCATCCAGAGAATTCCGGCGAGCGCTCCCGGCAGCGCGGTCAGGATGATGAAGGGATCGAGCCACGACTGAAAATTCAATGCCATCAGGAAATAGACCAGAATGATGGCGAAGATTACGCCCAGCCCCAGCCGGTAGAAAGAAGTCCGCATGGTTTCGATCTGGCCCCGCATGTCGAGCGTCATGCTCTTTGGAATCTTCCTGGCGGCCTCGTCCATGATCTTCTGCACCTCCGCCCCCACCGAGCCGAGGTCGCGCCGGTCGACGTTCGCGTATACGTCGAACACCGGCTGCACGTCGTAATGGTTCACGATCTGCGGCGCGACGCCCCGCGTCGTTGTGGCCAGGTTCGAAAGGTGCTGCGCCGCGTCACCGTTCGCGCCCGGATTTCCATACGCGAGCGACGTCTGGTTGGGCGATGCGCCGACCGAAGACAGGCCGCCCGTGCCGCCGTTCGTCGAAACCACTTTCCCCACCGGAGCGATCGGCGTGCGCATGAGCGCGTCGAGCGAATCGATCCTGCGCTGCGGCGTCTGCGCGCCGATCTGGTACTGTACGCCCGTCGCCCAGTTGAGCCACTGGGCGGGAGCGATCTGGCCCGTTCCGCTCAGCGAGATCAGCAGGCTGCTGGCGACGTCGCTCTGAGAGAGGCCCACCTGGCCGGCCTTGTTGCGATCGACGTTGATGCGGATTTCCGGATAATCCACCACCTGATGGATATGTACATCCACTGCGCCGGGAATGCGCGCGATCTTCTGCTGCAGCTCGCGCGCCAGCGCATAGCCGGCCTCGGAGTTTCTCCCGGCGATCTGCACATCGATGGGCGAGGGCTTGCCGAAATTCAGAATCTGATTTGTGATATTCGCGGCTTCGAAATAGAAGCTTACACCGGGAAACGCGGCGTTGAGCCGCTTGCGCAAGCGATCCTGATATTCGTCGGTCGAAGCGGTCCTCTCCTTCTTCAGCGAAAGCAGAATTTCGCCGTCGCCCGTGCCAAGCGTCGGACTATCGGCGAAGGCCAGATTGAAGCCCCCGTTCGGCAGCCCGATGTTGTCGATGATCGTGCCCAGCTCATTGCGCGGAATCACGCGGCGGATTTCGTCTTCGATGCGCCCGAACGTCACTTCCGCCTGCTCGAGGCGCGTGCCGGCCGGCGTTCTCGCATGAAGCCGCAACTGCCCGGAATCCACCGTGGGGAAAAAGTCGCTGCCGATAAAATGCACCAGCCCGAATGATCCGCAGGCGAACAGCAGAAATCCGCAGAGCACGGCCTTGCGGTGATCCAGCGCGAGATCCAGCAGCGAGATATAGAAAGTCCGCACCCGCTCAAAGGCCCGATTGAACCCGTAGTGCAACCACCAGATGAAACCCTTTCCGCCGGCTGTTTCGCCGTGCTCGCCCAGAATGTAGAGCTTCATTTCCGGCCGCAGCAGGTAATGCACCATGTTCGGCACCAGCGTCCGCGAAAGCAGATACGAGGCCATCATCGCGTAGACCACCGCCATCGCGAGCGGGGTAAACAGATAGCGCGCCGCGCCGGTCAACAGCAGCACGGGCACGAACACGATGCAGATGCACAGGGTCGAAATGAAGGCCGGCGCGGCGATCTGTTGCGCGCCATCGAGCACGGCTCGCACCAGCGGCTTCTTCATCGCCATGTTGCGGTGCGTGTTTTCGATTTCCACCGTGGCGTCGTCCACGAGAATGCCCACGGCGAGAGCGAGCCCGCCCAGCGTCATTACGTTGATGGTCTGGCCGGTCAGGTTGAGCAAGATCAGCGAGACCAGAATGGAAAGCGGAATCGAGACGCACACGATCAGCGTGCTGCGCCAGCTTCCGAGAAACAGCAGAATCATCAAACCCGTGAGGCAGGCGGCGATCAGCGCCTCCCGCAGCACGCCTTTGATCGATGCGCGCACGAACAGCGACTGATCTGCCAGTTCCCGCAACTGCAGATCCGGCGGAGCCTGCGGCAGCACTCTGGTCTGGATGGCCTTCTTGATGTCATCCACGATCTTGAGCGTGGAGGCGCGCCCGTTGCGCATGACGACCATCAGGGCGCCCCGCTGCCCGTCCACGCGCACGATGGAAGTTTGCACGGCCGATCCGTCGCGGATCGTCGCCACGTCTTTCATGTAAATCGGCGCGCCGTTCACGATCTTCACCGGCAGGTTGTTCAGCTCCTCGATGGTTCGCGGGCTGCTGTTGAGTTTGATCTGATAATCGCGATCGCCGAATTTGGCGTTGCCCGCAGGGAGAATCAGATTCTGCTGGCCCATGGCGTTCGACACGTCACTGGCTGAGATCTGTTTGGCGTACATCGCATCCGGATCGAGATCCGCCATGATGTTCCGGAATTTTCCGCCGTACGGCACCGGCACCGTGGCACCCTGGATCGTCGCGAGTTGCGTGCGAATGAAAGCGTTCCCGTAGTCGAAGAGCGCCGATTCGCTCATCGTCGCGCTTCCCAGCCCAAGTTGCAGAACCGGCACGCTCGAAACGTCGTACTTCAGCACGCTCGGCGGAAACATTCCCGGCGGGTATCCGCGCAGACCCGATTGCGCGTTCGCGACCACCTGCGCCTGCGCAAGCTCGATCCGGGCGCCGGGGTGGAAAAAGATCCGGATCACGGCCACGCCGTTATAAGCCTGGCTCTCGATGTGCTCGATGTCGTTTACGCTCGTGGTGACACCCCGCTCGAACTGGGTGACGACGCGGTTCGCCATCTCTTCGGGCGAGAGTCCGTTGTACTGGAAGATGACGCTGAGAACTGGAATATCAATGTAAGGGAAGATGTCGATGGGCATCGTTGCAATCGAAATGCCCCCCAGCAGCAGGATCAGCAACGCCATGATCACGAACGTGTAAGGACGCCGCAGCGCCAGCTTGACGATCCACATAAAAACCTGGATCAGATTGTATCCGTTCAAAAACCCGTCAGCCAGGGGTCTTTGTCCCGCAAGTCCTTATGCCTCTTTATGTTTCCTGAATACCGGCGACGCGGAAACTTTCCGGTAGAATCGCCTCATGCGATTCCTCCCTTTGGTCCTGTCTTTGCTGTTGGCGAGCCTGGCGAATGCACAGCAGGCCGTTTACGCGGTTACCCATATCGATCTGATGCCTGCCAATACGGCCGCCGGAGTCGCCTTTCTGAAGCAGTTCCGGATGCAGACGGTCAAGGAGCCCGGATGCGTCCGTTTCGAAGTCCTGCAACAGGAAGGCCGGCCGAATCATCTGACGCTGGTCGGTGTGTGGAAGGACCAGAAGGCGTTCGACGCGCACGACTCCAGCGCGTGGACGAAAAAGTTGCGGGAGCAAATGCAGCCGCTGATCGGCAGCCCCTGGGACGAACGGCTGCACCATATCGTACAGTAGCGGCTGGTGCACCAGCGCCGGCTACATCACGCTGCGCAGCTTCTCTTCATCGAGCGCGCCTTCCCACTTCGCCACCACGATTGTCGCCACCGCGTTGCCGATGAGATTCGTCGGCGTCAGGCCCTCCGACATCAGGCGGTGAATCCCGAGGATGAGCGCCACGCTCGCAACCGGTATCGTACCCGTCGTCGCCAGAGTGGCCGCCAGTACGACGAACGCCGCCCCCGCAACACCCGCCGCGCCCTTTGAAGTGAGCAGCAGGACCGCCATCAGCCCGAGTTGCTGTGCGAGGTCAAGCGGCGTATTGGTCGCCTGCGCGAGGAACACCGAGGCGGTCGCGAGATAGAGACACGTGCCGTCCAGATTGAAGGAGTAACCCGTCGGGATCACGAGCCCGACCACGCTTTCCTCGCAGCCGAGATCCTCCATTCGCGAGATCATGCGCGGCAGCACCGTCTCCGATGACGTCGTGGCGAAGACGATCAGCAGTTCTTCCCGGATGTAGCGGATCAGTTTCAGCAGGCTGAATCCGCACCACGCACAGACCGGCCACAGCACGCCGAACACAAACACGAGGCAGGTGATGTAGAAGCCCCCGAGCAGCTTCCCGAGCGACACCAGCGACCCCGCGCCGAACCGCCCGACCGTGAACGCGATGGCTCCGAACGCTCCCAGAGGCGCCGCCCACATCACGATTCCCACCACGCCGAAGAGCGCGCGCGTCGCGAGTTCGATCAGTTGAACGAGGGGCTTGCCCGATTCCCCGAGCTTCGTCAGCGCGAAACCGCACAGAACCGAGATGAACAGGACTTGCAGCACGTTGCCGTTCGTGAAGGCTCCAGCCATCGTCTGCGGAATAATGTTCATCAGGAATTCGACCGGCGTCTGGTGCTTTGTCTGGGTCACGTACTGCTTCACCGCCGAGGCATCGACGTGGCTCAAATCGACATTCATCCCCTTCCCCGGCTGCAGCACGTTCACCGCTACGAGCCCGATCACCAGGGCGACCGTGGTGAGGACTTCGAAATATACGATCGCCTTGATCGCCACCCGCCCCACGCGCGCCAGGTCGGCCATACGCGCGACGCCGTGCACCACAGTGCAGAAAATGATGGGGCCGATCAGCATCCGGATCGCCTTGATGAAGGCGTCGCCGAGCGGCTGCATGCGCGCTCCCGCGGCCGGCTCGAAGATTCCGAGAAGGATTCCGATCGCCATCGCGAGCAGAACCTGCACCCAGAGTTGCTTGTACCAGGTTTTCGTCGCTTTCGTCGTAATCAACGCGCGATCATACCATTCATGGGGTCGTCGCTTCGGGAATTCACGCTGCAGTTCTGGTCGGTCGTCGCCGCCACCTTTCTGGGATTCCTTGGCATCGGAACCGTGCTGCCGGCGCTCGCGCCGCATGTGCGCCACGATCTGGGCGGGTCCGATGAAACGGTCGGCTTCGTGATCGGTATCTTCTCGTTTGTGGCTCTCGGAGCGCGCCTTTTCTCCGGAGTCCTCGCGGATACGCGCGGCCGCAAGACCGCCTTCGCCGCCGGACTGCTCTGCTGCGCCATGGCCGGCGCGGCC
>CAZXCO010000981.1:0-2132 GCA_964639095.1 uncultured Solibacteraceae bacterium | reverse complement strand
GTATGGCCGAAACAACAATCGAACCGGCCCCGATCGTCGTCCGATCGCCCACATCCGCCATAACGACGGCCGCGGCTCCGATCCAGCAATCCGAACCGATCTGAACGGTTTCGAATGTGCTGTGCTCCGATCCCAGCACCTCACCGCCGGCGCCGCGGGGATGTTGTTTGCGGCCGCTCAGAATCTGCACCCCGGACGCGATTTGAGCGCGATGGCCGATTTTCGTACGTCCGAGAATACAATAGGACCCGATATAGACGCGATCGCCCACGGCGGCCTGCGGGTGCGCAAAGAACGATCCGAACTGGATGCGCACACGGGCTCCGCACTCCTGAAGGGTCAACCGGTAGTAAGCCACACGAAGGTAATCGCCCGGGACGCCGGGGGCGAGAGCGCAGAAGTGCGCTCCAAACGAAAACATGCCTTCCAGCCGCCCGAAACCCGAAAGCATTGCCAGAGGAAATGCCATCACGAGAAAAAGCGCACGGACAGCCGACTTCAGAAGTACTTTCAAGTTCGCATTCTAGCGGTCGTGGAACGTTGCGTCCAGCACCATCGCGAAGACGGCGTGCCCGGAATGTTCGTACGACAATGGCCCTTAGGCCCGACATGCCCCCGACCAGTGCGCCGCCGCGAGACCAGCGCTTCAGCGTTCTTCTGATTTCCGACTCTTATCCGCCGGTGCTGGGCGGGTCGGAAATCGAAGCGCAGCGCGTCTGCCGCGCGCTCATCGAGCGCGGTCACAGCGTGCACGTGCTTTGCGCGGGCGGTCCTCCAATGCCCACGAGCGGGGACTGGGTGGACCCGGTCGGGGTTCCGGTCACCATCCTCACGCACCGCTCCCGGGGGCGCGTCAAAGACATGGTTTTCGCGCTGCGGGTGGGGTGGAACATCTGGCGGCGCCGCGGGCGCACGGAGCTGGTTTACTTCCTGATGCAGGGCCTGCACGTGGCGACCGGCATGCCGGCGGCGCGGCTCGCGGGGCTTCCCATGGTGATGAAAATCAGCGGCGATGGCATTGTGTCGTCGATGCGGCGATCGCGCGCGGGGCGTCTCGAACTGGGATGGCTTCGCAAGTGGCGCGTTCCGGTGATGTTGCTGAATGAGAGCATGATGCAGGAAGCCATGGCGGCGGGATTTCCGCGCAGCCAGCTTGTGTGGATGCCCAACCCGGTGGAGATCGACGAATTCCGCCCGGCCGCTCCCGGCGAACTGCAGGCCGAGCGGCGCCGGCTGCAACTCCCCGCGGGCGCAACAATCGCGATCTACGTCGGCCGCCTCTCGGGTGAGAAAGGCATTCAGCCGCTGATACGGGGGTTCGCCCGAGCCCTCGACAAGGCGCCGGAATCCATGCTCCTTCTGGTCGGCGACGGCGCCATCCGCGGGGAGCTGGAGACACTCGCGCGCGAACTCGGCCTCGGGCCGGAGCGCATCCGGTTCACTGGCCGCGTACCTCTGACCGAAGTCCCGCTCTGGCTGCGGGCAAGCGATCTTTTTGCTCTCACCTCGCCCAATGAAGGCTTCCCCTGTTCTCTGCTCGAAGCCATGTGCAGCGGGCTGCCGTCGCTGGTCAGCGACATTCCGGCGAATCGGCAGCTCGTCGACGAGGGCATCCACGGCCTCACCGTGGGCTGGAACGACGATAAGGCCATCGCGGAGGCGCTGTTGCGGCTCTTCGGCGACCGTGAACTACGGGCCCGCATGGCGGCGGAGGCCCGCCGGCGCGTGGTCGAAAAATACTCCACGGCGCGCGTGGCCGAGCGCTACGAGGAATTGTTCGGAGCCGCCGTTCGGCCATGAGTTCGTTTCGGCTGCTTGCGATCATCGAAGCGCATTCCATTACGGGCCCCGCCAAAAATCTTCTGGAATTCGCGCGCCATGCGGAGGCGAGCGGCGTCTCGACCACAATCGCGACTTTTACGCGCGGCGCACCCGAAAATCAGTTCACTCGCGCCGTCCTCGATGCCGGCATCCCGCTCGAAACTGTTCCCGAGCGGGGGCCGTTCGACCCCGCCACGCCGGGCTCCCTGCGCGCGCTCTTGGGACCCCTTTGGTGCTCGACTTCCCCCGACGGAGCCTTGCACTGTAACAATACACAGCATCTTCGCAGCACGCACGCTATCCGCAGACGG
>CAZXCO010000980.1:0-5402 GCA_964639095.1 uncultured Solibacteraceae bacterium | reverse complement strand
CGGCACAGCTCGATGTGGCTCCGGAAGGGCGTCTCAAAGGGCTGAGCCTCGAACAACTGGGCGATATCGAAGTCACTACAGTATCTAAAGATCCCGTAAAACTCTCGCAGACTCCGGCGGCGATCTACGTGATTACGCAGGAGGACATCCGCCGCGCGGGCGCTCGAAGTCTGCCCGAAGCACTCCGGCTTGCTCCCGGCGTGGATGTCGCGCAGATCGATTCGGTGAAGTGGGCCATCGGGATCCGCGGTTTCGAAAGCCGGCTCTCCCGCGCCGTGCTGGTGCTGATCGACGGCCGAAGCGTTTACTCGCCGCTGTTTCACGGCGTCTATTGGGAAGTTCAGGATACGCTGATCGAGGATATCGACCGGATCGAAGTGGTGCGCGGTCCTGGCGGCACGATCTGGGGCGCGAATGCGGTTGACGGCGTGATCAATGTCATCACGAAAAATGCCCGCGATACCACGGGTACGTTTGTTTCAGCCGGGGGCGGCAGCGTCGAGCAGGGTTCTCTTGAATTTCGCACCGGAGGCGGAAACGACTCCGGGTTCCACTACAGGATCTACGGAAAAGGTACGGACGTCGGCCCCCAATTCCACGCCGATAACCGTCAGTTTGACGACTGGCGTCGAACGCAGGCCGGCTTCCGAACCGACTGGGACATCGATACGCGCAACAGCCTGACGGTGCAGGGCGATGTGTATGACGGCGTCTCGGGCGAAAGCGTCTCGATCACATCGCTGAATCCGCCATCGGCCTCCGTAGTGGAACGGAACGCCCGGCTTTCAGGTGGCAACGTGCTTGCTCGCTGGCGCCGTACGCTCGGGGGCGAGTCGGACATTCAGGTACAGGCCTATTACGACCGCGTCAATCGCTGGCAGGCCAACCAGGCCGAATACCGGGATACCTTCGACGTGGATTTCGTGCATCATCTGCCGCTGCCGGCGGATCAGGATTTCATCTGGGGATTCGGCGCCCGCGCCAGTCTCGGCAGAGTGCCCGAAGTCGTGCCCACATACGTGTTTCAGCCCGACCGGCGAACCGATCAGCTCTATACGGCATATGCGCAGGACAGTATTGCGATTGTGCCGGACAAGATCGTTTTGATCGGAGGCGCAAAGCTGCTGCACGAGAGTCTTTCCGGCTTTAATGTGGAGCCGGATGCGCGCTTGCTCTGGACGCCAACCATGCGCAGGACTTTCTGGGCGGCCGCAACCCGCGCGGTGCGCACGGCATCTGACATTGAGAACACCCTGACAACCACGACCCTGGTTTCCGCCGATCCTCCCGTTTTCAACCGCATCCTCGGGGACCATGTCTATACGGCGGAGACGCTGGTTGGCTATGAGGCCGGTTACCGCAATCTGATCAGCGATTCTTTTTCGATGGATATTGCGGCTTTCTATAACCGGTACAACCACTTGATGAGCGTCGATCCGGAGGCGCCTTTTACAGAAATCGACGCAGGTCTGCCCGCAACGATTTACCCTTTCATGAATCTCAATGGAGTGAGGGGGACGACGTCGGGGTTTGAGATTGCACCGGACTGGAAACCGAATTCCTGGTGGCGGCTGCAGGGCTCTTATTCCTGGCTGCGCATGGATATGAAGACCATCCCTGGCAGCCGGGACACGACTACGGTGAACTCGCTTGAAGGATCGAGTCCACGTCATCAGGGCAGGATTCAGATGTCCTTCGATCCGGCCCGGAACCTGGAGATCGGCGCCACCTGGCGCTATGTCGGCGCACTGCCCGCTTTGAGGGTGAATGACTACCAGACAGCCGATGCGAGAGTTGCCTGGCGCCCGGCTCCGTTCGTTGAACTGGCGGTGACGGCGCAGAACCTGATGGAGCCGCATCATGCCGAGTTCGCCGGTGATCCGGGAACTCTGGTGGGAATCAAGCGAAACATTTTCGCTTCGCTGACGTTCCGGCATGAGTGAAACGGCCAGCCGGATATATCGCGTCCCGGGTCTTCTTCGCCTCTTTTTTTGTGCGATCGGCGTTCTGCTGGGCGCGGTGCATGGCGCGCAGTCGTCGCGGCCCACCGAGTACGAGGTCAAAGCCGCCTATCTCGCCAATTTCGGCCGGTTTGTGGAATGGCCCGCCGCACGGGAGCCGGCGCCGGAGTCTTTCAACGTCTGCGTTCTCGGCGATGATCCATTCGGCGAGCTGCTCGATGCGGCCGTCAAGGGTGAGGTCATCGGCGGCGTGCCCATGGCCGCGAAGCGTTTGTCGTCGCCGCAGGAGGCGACAGAATGCCGCATTCTGTTTTTGCCCGCTTCACAGTCCGGTCAGCTTGCCGGGATTCTTTCCACCCTGAGGACATCCCCAGTCCTGACCGTCAGCGACATGCCGGGATTCGCGCGCCGCGGAGGTATGATTCAGTTCATCACGGAGGGCGGAAGGATTCGTTTCATCATCAATCTCGCGCCAGCGAAGCGTGCCGGGCTCACTCTGAGCTCTCAGCTTCTGAAACTCTCCGCCCGAGGCCGGAGAACGCCCTGACCGAAGGCGGCGATGTTCAGCATTCACAGCTACTCGATCGGGCAAAAGCTGACGTGGTTGAACATGCTTGTCAGCGGGGCGACTCTGCTGCTGGCCTGTTCGGCTTTTGCAACTTTCGAACTGGCCGATTTCCGCACCTCCATGGTGAGGGCATTGTCGGTCCAGGCGCAGATCATCGGGGCCAACAGCGCCTCGACTCTGTTGTTTAATGATCCGGATTCGGCTCTGACCACTCTCTCCGCGCTGGCTGTCGCTCCGGATGTTCTTTCCGCAACCATTTACAGGCCTTCGGGCGCCGTATTTGCGACGTGGTCGCGCGATCCGGGGGTCAAAACCCTGCCCTTCGGACCGTCGCTCGGCGGAAAGCTCGAGGCCTACTCGTTCGGAATGAGCGAATTCGTTCTGGTCCGCGCGATCGAATTTCAGGGCAAAACCATCGGAATCGTACGGATTAGTACGGATCTGCGGCAAATCAACGACAGACTGATCCGTTACGCGAGCGTCGTGGTGGTTGTGTTGCTGGTTTCTCTCTCCGCGGCGTTCATGTTCTCGTCGATCTTCCAGAAGGCTACAGCCCGCCCGATTGAGCAACTGGCCGAGACAGCGCGAATTGTTTCCCGCGAGAAGACCTATTCGATCCGCGCACCAATGGCGGCGACGGCGGACGAGATCGGAGGCCTGATCGAGGCATTCAACGAAATGCTGGACCAGATCCAGAAGCGCGACACGGCTTTGCAGTTGGCGCGTGACGAACTGGAGCAGCGGGTGGTGCGAAGAACCGCCCAGCTCGAGGCCGTCAACCGCGAGCTGGAGTCGTTTACCTATTCGGTCGCGCACGATCTTCGGGCTCCGCTGCGGCATATTCAGGGCTTCGCCGATGCGCTGTCAGAGGATTGCGCAGCGCAACTGGACAGCACGGCACGGGGTTATCTGACGCGCATCGTCGACAGCACGAGGCGGATGGACCACCTCATCAGCGACCTTCTGGGTCTGGCGCAGGTCGGCCGCCAGAAGCTGCAGTTTCGCCCGACCGCCCTCAATACGCTGGTGCAGGAAGCCCTGCGGGACATGGAGCAGGAGACGCAGCGGCGGAATATTGCATGGCACATCGCCGAGCTGCCTGTGGTGGATTGCGATCCCGGGTTGATGCGGCTGGTCTTCAACAATCTGCTTTCGAACGCGATCAAATATACGAGGCCGCGCGACACGGCGGTCATCGAAATGGGGCAGATGAGCGGACAGGACGAAAACATTATTTATATAAGGGACAATGGCGTTGGATTTAATATGAAATACGCCCACAAGCTGTTCGGCGTATTTGAGCGGCTGCATCGAAGGGAAGATTTCGAGGGAACGGGGGTGGGATTGGCGACGGTTCAAAGAATTATTCACAAACACGGCGGTCGTATTTGGGCCGAAGCCGAAGTCGACATGGGGGCGACGTTCTTTCTTGCCCTCCCGGCGAGCGGGCACACGCAGGCGCTCCAGCGCCGCGAGCAGGGGTGAAATTATGAGTGAAGCGGCGCAGATTCTCCTCGTCGAGGACGATCCGCAGGATGTGGAACTGACCCTTCGCGTCTTTCGCACCGAAAACGTGAAGAGCCGGATCGAGGTGGTGCGTGACGGGGAAGAGGCCCTCGATTTCTTGTTTTGCCGCGGGGATTACAAGAGCCGGATGCCCGATCAGCCCCCTGCGCTTGTGCTCCTGGACCTGAAGTTACCGAAAGTCGGCGGCCTTCAGGTCTTGCGGGAGCTCAAGGCGAGTCCCGAATGCCAGTCGATTCCGGTGATCGTGTTGACATCCTCCGGCGAGCAGCGGGATATTGTGGACAGCTACAGGCTGGGCGTCAACAGCTATATCCAGAAGCCCGTGGATGTCGCCGAGTTCCGGAAGGCGATACGGGCGCTGGCGGTGTACTGGCTGGGTGTCAACCGGTCTCCTTTTTTTCAGACGCAAAGAACGCCACCGGCTGCTGTGCCGCCGCCGGTGAGTGCGCATGAGTGACATGCATGAGTGAAATCGTTCGTGTGCTGATCGTGGAGGACGATGCGGCCGATGCGGATCTGATGGTCCGGGAATTGAAGCGGGCCGGCTTCGAGCCCCACTGGGTCCGCGTTCAGACGAAGGAGGAGTATCTGGCGGCACTGGATGCGGCGCCCGAAGTCATCCTGTCCGATTCCAACCTGCCTCTCTTCGATGGCTTTGAAGCTCTGGATCTGCTGCAGAAGCAGGGCCTGGATATTCCGTTCATCCTCGTTTCGGGACGGCTCGGCGAAGATGTCGCCGTGGAAGCGATGAAACGGGGCGCCTCGGACTACCTGCTGAAAGACCGGCTGGCCAGGCTGGGAGAGGCGGTGCGGCGGGCGATCGACCAGCGGCTCCTGCGCGCCGAAAGAACCTGGGCCGTCCGCGCATTGCGTCAGAGCGAGGAACGCTACCGGCTGGTATCGGAGGCCAGCTCGGATTTCGTGTATTCCCTGCGCGTGGAGCCCGACGAATCGTTGACATGCGAATGGATTACGGAGCCGTTTACCAGGATTACGGGGTTCAATGCGGGGGATATCAATCTGAATGGCTGGGCCCGTCTGTATCACCGCGAAGACCACGGCGTGCTGGAGCAGCATCTGAAGACGCTGCTTGCGGGCCAGCCGGACACCGCCGAAGTCCGCATTGTCACCAGATCGGGGAAGGTCCGGTGGGCCCGGCTTTATGACCGCCCCGTGCCGGGCGCTGTGGAAGCGGACGGAAAACTGCGCATTGAGCGGATTTACGGCGCCGCGCAGGACATCACAGTCCAGAAGGAACTGGAAGAGCAGCTCCTTCAATCGCGCAAGATGGAAGCGATCGGTCAGCTGGCGGGCGGCGTCGCGCACGACTTCAACAACCTCCTGAC
>CAZXCO010000979.1:0-5180 GCA_964639095.1 uncultured Solibacteraceae bacterium | reverse complement strand
GAGCGGGCCGGAGCCTTTCTATCCGTCGATCAGCATCAGCCGCGAGCAGATGGAGGAGATGAGCCGCCGGAGTTCGTCCATCCGGTTTCTCGGGTACGTAAAGAGCCTCGCGCCGCTCTATGAGCAGTGCGACATGGTTTGCTATCCGACGCGCTATCCCGAGGGCGTCCCCACCGCTCTGATCGAGGCGGCGGCCTGCGGCCGACCCGTGGTCACCACCGACAACGTGGGCTGCCGCGATATCTCGATTCATGAGCAGACCGCGCTGGTCGTGTCCCCCGGCGATCCGGAAGCTCTCGCGGCCGCCATCGAACGCATGCTCGGCGACCCGGCGCTGCGGGAGCGGCTGCGGCAGAACGCGTATGCGCGGTTTCTTGCGGGATTCACCAAGGACATCGTGCTCCGGCGAACAATCGATGCGTTCGAGAGCATGGGTCGCGCATTCAGGAACGAGCGGATTGCGCCCGATATACGGGTCGGAGTCGCAGGCGGTATGTAGGCCGCCGCGGAAGGAAACGGCATGGCGCGCTCGCCGGTGATCTATTCGATCACGCACGACATTCTGGGCGACCCTTTCTGGGCTGTCTACAACTCCGGTGTCGCGGCGGCGCGCGATTCTTCCGGCTGCGACGTGCGGACCTTTCGGCCCGCACGCTATTCGACAGCGGAGATGTGCGGGCTGATTGAAAATGCGGTACGCGACCGCCCGGAGGGGCTGCTCTGCACGATTCCGGATGCGTGTGCGCTCGACGGGCCGCTTCGCGCCGCCACCGCCGCCGGCATCGCCGTGGTGGCCGCAAATGCTCGAGATCCCCGCGAACCCGCGCAGCGCATTCCCTATCTGCTCTACATCGGCGCGGACGACCGGAATGGCGGCCGGCTCGCCGGGCGGCGCCTGCAGGAAGCCGGGGCGGGGCGCGACGTCATATGCTTCGATCACTATCTGGTCGATCAGTCCTGCCATTCGGACCGCTTCCTCGGCCTTCGCGAGACGATCGCGGAAAGAGGCGGATCGTGCCGCCGCATTGCGATTCCGGGCGATTGCCACGAGCGCGCGATCGCTTGCATCCGCACGGCCCTCGACAGCGATTCCGAAGTGGACGCCGTTGTGACGCTGGGGCCTCCGGGCGCGAGGGCGGTTTTACACGCGCTGGACCGGCGCACGCGAGCCATTCCCCATGTCACCTTCGATCTCTCGGAAGACCAGCTCGCCGCCCTGCGCGACGGGCGCCTGCTCGCGATTATCGATTCACAGCAATACCTCCAGGGCTTCCTGGGCATCCACCTTCTGTCCCACTACCTGCGTTACGGACTGCTGCCGACGAGCGATATTCTGACGGGCCCCGCGCTCGTCGACGCGGCCAACATGGCGGCAGCCGAACGCGCATTCCAGAGCGGAACGCGATGACACTGCCCGCGCTTGTGATGGCCGGGGGTTCCGGAGAGAGGATGCGATCGTCCGGCGTGCCTGTGTCGAAACCGCTCGTTCCCGTGCTCGGCGTCCCTCTGCTGGAGCGCAACGTTCATGCGCTTCTGCGTGCGGGATTCCGGAAGATCATTGTCGCTGTCCCGGGCGGCATCCCCGAAGTTGCAGCCTTCGTACGCGGACACCTGGCCGCGCTCGCCCGCGCCGCCGGAGCCGAAGTCGATTGTTTCATCGAAATGACACCTCTCGGAAACATCGGCTGCGCGGGCCTGCTTCGCAGGCAAACCGACGCCCTGCTCGTTGTCTATGCCGACAATCTCACGACGTTCGACCTGCGCCTCATGGCCGCGGGGCACTTCGCCGGCGGAGCCGATATGACGATCGCAACGCACAAGCAGCCTTTCCGCATGCCCTTCGGCGAGGTCCGCATCGAAGGCGGCGAGGTTCGCGCGTATCTCGAGAAGCCTGTGTATTCCTACGACGTGTGCAGCGCCGTTTCTCTGCTTGGTTCCGCCGCCCTCTGCGCATTGCCGGACGACCGGCCAACGGGGATTTCGGAGCTCGTGCAGTCTCTGATCCGCTGCGGCAGGCGGGTTCGATCCGTTCCTCATTCTGCGCCCTGGATCGATGTCAATGATGCGGCGTCGATTCCGCTCGCCGAAAGCCTTGTCGCCGCCCACCAGCGCGATTTCGATCTCTGGGCGGATCACCCGAGTGAGGCCGCTCCGCTCCTCTGCGAGATAGCGGGCGGCCGAGCCCGGCTTTCGCCGCCACGCCGGGCGGACGGCCGCTGGACGCTGCCCGGGTCCGGCGACAACAGGGGCGAACCGCTCATGACCATGGACGATCTGGAAGAAGAGAGTTCCGGCATTCGCCGCTTCTCCATCGAATGCCGCCGTCGCGCCGAACCGCCGCAAGGCGCCGATGCCGGGTGGCGGCTCGCATCTGATGCGCTTGCTGACGACGACGTGAGTCCGCTTGCGAAACGCGCCCTTGCTTTCGCCATGCACGCGCCGGAGACGTCATGAAGCCGCTCATTCTGGTCACCGGAGCGGGCGGCGTGATCGGTTCCGCGCTGCTCGGAAGCTGTGCAGAGCAAAGCATTCCCGTTCGTGCGCATCTGGGCCCGCCTGGCGCGGCCGTCACGGCGCCGCCCGACAGCATTCCCGGTGCTTTCGCGGCCATCGAGGATACGGATGCCATGACGGATCTCTGCCGAGATGCGGGATCGGTGGTTCACCTGGCCGGACCGCCATCGGTCGCCCGATCATTCGAGGCGCCCACCGAATATGTGCGCGCGCACGCGCTGGGCACGGCTTCAATTCTCGAAGCCTGCCGTGCCGCTGGCGTCGAACGCCTGATCTACGTCTCATCCGCCGAGGTTTACGGCCGTCCCGCTGCGAACCCGGTAACGGAAGATCATCCGCGGCGGCCCCTTTCGCCCTACGGGGTCGCAAAAGTCTGCGCCGAGGATCTGGTCGCCGCCTGCGCCACGAGGTACGGCGTCGCGGCCACGATCCTGCGGCCGTTCTCAATCATCGGGCCGCCCCTCGCGCCATACTCCGTTCTCGGCTCGATCATTCGCCAGGCGATCGCCGGACCGGATGTGGCGGTGTTCGCGCCGCAGGTGGTTCGGGACTATTTGTTCGCCGGCGATATGGCCGATGCGATTCTCCGCTGCCTGGCCGCGGATCCGAAACCCGGCGCCGCCGCAATCTACAACATCGGCTCCGGCGTGGGGACCTCCGTCGCCGAACTCGGAGCGGCCGTTCTCCGGCGCCTCGGGAAAACGCCCGCGATCCGGCTGGCGGACGGACCGGACCGGCCCAGGGCGGCGGACATCGAGACGCTCATCGCCGATACCTCCCGGGCTGCTTCCGATCTCGACTGGCGTCCTCGCACGCCGCTGGCGGAAGCGTTGTCGATCATGATTGCAACCTATCGGCAGAAGGAGAATCAGGCGTGCGCATCCTGATCACAGGCGCGCAGGGATTTGCGGGCCGTTATCTCGCGGCGCGCTGGCAGGCGGCCGATCCCACCGTCAGGATCACCGGCTGCGGCCGGTCCCCTGCCAACGACCGGACGTTTACCCACGCTGTTCGCACGGATTCCCGGATGATCCCGGCGCCGCTTCCTCCGGAGTTGCGCGGCTTTTCAGAAAACCCGCGGTATTGCTACGTCACAGCCGATCTTCTCGACCCTGAGCGCTTCACGGCAATGATGACGGAGGTTCGCCCGGATGCGATCGTCCATCTCGCCTCGGGCCTGCGCGATGACCCCTCGGAGAAGCTGCTGCGCACCAATGTTCTCGGCGTGGAGCATCTGTATAACGCGGTCGCGGCCGCCGGACCGCCCTGGCCGCGCATCGTGCTGGGTTCCTCCGGCTCCGTATATGGCGCCGTCGCGGATCATTGCCTGCCGATTTGCGAAGAGACGCCGCCCACGCCATTCGATATGTATTCGATCAGCAAGGCGGCCGGCGAGCGGGTGGCCCGGATGCTGAGCCATCGCCTCGAGATTCCGACGATCGTGGTCCGCATTTTCAATATCGTGGGACCTGGCCAGGACGAGCGGCACTTCTGCGGACACATGGCCGCGCAGCTCGTGGATATCGAGAAGGGCCGCCGCACGCCCACCATATCGGTGGGGCCGCTCACGACCACGCGGGATTTCATCGACGTGCGAGACGTTGCGGACGGATTGATCGTGGCTGCGACCAGGGGCGAGAACGGGGCCACCTACAACCTCGGCTCCGGCCGCGAGGTGGGAATGCAGCAGGTGTTCGACGAAATGATGGCGCTTGCGTGTCTGCCTGCAGGCGTGAAGATCGATGCCCGGCCGGGCCGGAAGGCCGACATGCCGCGGAATGCGGCTGCCATCGATCGCCTGGCGGGCCACGGGTTCCGGCCCCGCTTCAGTCTGCGGCAGAGCCTGCAAGACATTCTGGAATATTACCGGACGCTCGACTGCGCCGCGCGGCAAGGGACGCCGTGAAAGCAACAGCGGCCGGAGCGATTATCGGCGTGGACGTCGGCGGCAGCAAGCTTCTCGTTCACGTTATGGATGCCGATGGCCAGCTTCTCTTCCAGAGCCGTCAGCCGTCCGGACGCAGCACGGGCCCGGCGGATCTGATGAAGCTGATCGAAAGCGCCGTCAACCGTGCGCGCGACGTCACGTCAATCGCCGCCGTGGGCATTGGCTTTCCCGGCCTGACAGATGTGAATCGCGGCATGGTGCTTTCCTCTGTGATCCTGGACGGGTGGCGAAATGTACCCCTGGCCCGGTTGATGTCGGAGCGGCTGCGCATCCCCTGCGCTGTCGATAACGACGTCAACAATGCGGCGCGCGCCGAATTGGCCGTGCGCGGCGAGGACGGGCGCGACATGCTGTTCATCTCCGTGGGCAGCGGAGTGGGCGGAGCGCTCGTGCTCGGCGGACGGCTGTGGACCGGAGCCAGTGGCCTCGCAGGCGAAATCGGCCACATCGCAGTGGACCGGGAGGGGCCACGATGTCTGTGCGGGCGCATCGGCTGCGCCGGGCCGCGCGCGTCCGGGCACGCCATCTCGGAGCGGCTCCGGACCACGCCGGAAGCAGCCATGCTGCGAGCCGGCGACGGCGTCGCCTGGTCGATCGTCGCCGAAGCGGCCGGCCTTCTCGGCAGAGCTATCGGGAGCGCGCTGAACCTGCTGAATCTTCCTCTGGTGGTCGTCGGCGGAGGAGTCGCCGATCTGGGAGAGCGGTATCTCGCGCTCCT
>CAZXCO010000978.1:0-2289 GCA_964639095.1 uncultured Solibacteraceae bacterium | reverse complement strand
CGCCACCGGCCGAAATTCTCACCACCGACGTCTATGCGGACGGGGGATGGGCATGGCGGAACTGACCTATCGCGAAGCCGTCGCGCGCGGGATCGCGCAGGAGATGGAGCGCGACCCGGACGTCGTTTTTCTCGGCGAGGACATTGCGAAGGCGGGCGGCGTGTTTAAAGCCACGGTGGGCCTGATCGATCAGTTCGGTCCGCTTCGAGTGCGCGATACGCCCATTTCCGAGCAGGCGATTCTCGGGGCCGCCATGGGCGCCGCCATGACCGGTCTCAAGCCGATCGCCGAGATCATGTTCTCGGATTTCATTGCCGTCTGTTT
Organism: uncultured Solibacteraceae bacterium; assembly: GCA_964639095.1. GTDB lineage: Bacteria > Acidobacteriota > Terriglobia > Bryobacterales > Bryobacteraceae > BOG-234. The sequence continues at coordinate 1,965 of CAZXCO010000978.1, read as the reverse complement.
CGACTATCTCGCCAACCAGTACTCCAAGAGCCGCTACATGACCAACGGGCAGGTCAAATGCCCGCTGGTCGTGCGCACCGCGAATGGCGGCGGGGCGCGTTTCGGCGCCCAGCACAGCCAGAGCGTGGAGAACTGGTGCATGATGATCCCCGGCCTGAAGGTGGTCGCCCCTTCGACGCCGCTCGACGTCATCGGCCTGCTGGCGGCTTCGGTGCGCGATCCGGATCCGGTGATTTTCCTCGAACACAAGTCGCTCTACGCCACAAAAGGCGAAGTTCCGGATGGAGAAATTGTCGACCGCCTGGGGGTTGCGAAGGTGGTCCGGCCGGGCCGCGACGCAACGATCCTTGCGCTTGCGCTCATGGTCCCGCGAGCCGTCGCCGCGGCCGGCAAGCTCAAGGAGGAGCACGGAATCGACTGCGAGGTGATCGACGTGCGTTCGCTCGTGCCGATGGATACGCAGACGATGCTGGGTTCCGTCGCCCGCACGCACCGCGTGTTCACGGTCGAAGAGAATCCGCGCCTGTGCGGCTGGGGCGCCGAGCTGGTTTCGATCATTGCCGACGAGGCGTTCTACGATCTCGACGGCCCTCCGGTGCGGATCACCACGCCCCATATCCCGCTGCCGGCCACGGACGTTCTGGAAGACCTCGCGATGCCGGGGGTCGACAGGATCGCCGAGACCGTGCGACGCTCTCTGGAATCCTGACATGGCGATGCAGGAAGTGCTCATGCCGCAGTTGGGCGAAACGGTGACCGAGGGCAGGATTACGGTCTGGTTCAAGTCGGTGGGAGACGCTGTCGAGCCCGGCGACAATCTGTTCGAGATCGAGACGGATAAGACGTCGATGGAGGTGCCCGCGACCTCGGCCGGGATCCTGCACGAGATCCGGGTCCGGCAGGGTGAAGTCGCTCCCGTCAGCACGGTGGTCGCGGTGATCGTCGATGGCGGCGCGCCGGTGTTGATGCGGGCGGCCGCATCAACCGGCTCCATTTCTCTCGACCCCTGGCATGCCGTCCGCACACCGGAGCGCAATTTCGGGCCGGCCCGGCTGGAGAGCGGAATCGCAATCAGCCCGCTTGCCCGGCGTCTGGCTGTGGAGGCCGGGCTTGATCTGGCGAGAGTGAAAGGGTCGGGACCATTCGGCCGCATCCATGCCGCCGATGTCGAGGCCTCGATCGCCGCGGGCGCAGCCGCGGCTTCAACCGTTGCCTCGCCGGTTCAACCCTCGCCGGTTCAGCTCTCGAGCGGGCAGGCGGCGCTGACCTCTGGCGCGCAGATCAAGGACGTTTACAAGGATGTTCTGTTCGAGGAGGTGAAGCTCGATGCCATGCGCCGCACCATTGCGCGGCGTCTTATGGAAGCGAAGCAGACTATTCCTCACTTCTATCTCACGGCCGACGCGGACATTTCTCTCCTGCTCTCTCTGCGCGAGGGCGCGAACGCCGCTCTGGGCGCGCGGATTTCGGTCAACGACTTCATCATCAAAGCGCTGGCGCTGGCCCTCCAGCGCGTGCCCGCCGCCAATGCGGTGTGGGCCGAGGACTCCATTCTGCGCTTCAGGCACTCCGATATCGGCGTTGCCGTGGCGATCGAGGGGGGACTCTTCACACCTGTGATCCGCAAAGCCGAGACCAAATCGCTCGCGGCCATTTCGGCCGAGATGAAAGATCTGGCGGCCCGCGCGCGCGAGCGCAAACTCCTCCCGTGGGAGTATCAGGGCGGCTCGGCTTCGGTCTCGAATCTGGGAATGTACGGCGTGCGCGAATTCGCGGCGATCCTCAATCCGCCGCAATCGGTGATGCTGGCCGCCGGCGCCGGCCTTCGCCGGCCCGTGGAAGCGCCCGACGGCGGCATCCGTTTCGCGACCTTGATGACCGTCACGCTCTCCTGCGATCACCGTGTCGTGGATGGCGCGCTCGGCGCGGAACTGCTCGCGGCGTTCAAGGCTGCGATCGAAGAAC
>CAZXCO010000977.1:0-6096 GCA_964639095.1 uncultured Solibacteraceae bacterium | reverse complement strand
CATTGCGTTGATGCCGTCGCCGAGCGACCCGCCGAGAAATGTGGACCCAACCAATTGCCCCGCCGCGTTGAACTGGCTGACGAAGCCGTCGGTCTGACCTCCGAACGTGGTCTGGAAGGCGCTGGCCGTGACAGGAAAATTCGCGGAACTGGTGATGCCGGCCACCATAATGGCGTTCTTGATGTAAACGGCGCGGACTTCCTCAGGCGCTCCGGAAGAACCGCCCGAGCCCCCAAGATATGTGCTGAACGCCACCGTTCCATTCGGCAGAATCTTGGCGAAAAACCCGTCCTGCCCCCCGCCCGAATGCGCCTGATAGGGCGCAACTGTCGGAAAGTTGCTGGACCATGTGGAGCCGCCGAGGAAGATCGATCCTCCGGGCCCCAGATTGAGGGCGGCGCCGTGCTCGATCCCGCTTCCGCCGAGATACGTCATATAGTCGATGCTGTTCCCGGCCGGCGAGAGCCTGGCCAGGAAGACGTCCTGGGCGCCGCCAAATTTCGTCTGGAGCGCCTGTGCCGTGGGGTGAAGGTTCGATGATGTCGTGTCGCCGATGATCACGGCGCTGTTGTCGGTGTTGAGGGCGATGGCATTGGCAACATCCACTCCGGAGCCGCCGAAATATGTGCTGTAAATGATGGTGTTGCCTGCCGGATTGAGCTTGGTGACAAATGCGTCCCGCGTTCCGCTCAACTGTTTCTGCACTGCGCCCGCGAGCGGAAAGTTTCTCGAAGAGGTCTGCCCTGTGACGTAGATATTCAGATCGTTGTCCGTTGCGACTCCGAAGCCGCGGTCATCGCCCGAGCCACCGATGTAGGTGCAGTACAGAAGCGCGCCGCCGTTCGGAAGAAAAGAAGCAACGAACGCATCCACGCCACCGCCCTTGCTGCCCGCGGCGCCCGGCAGATCGCTCGAGCTGGTCCAGCCGGCGACGACGAGATTGTTTTGCGCGTCGAATGTGATGGCAGTAATGGCGTCCTGCGAACTGCCGCCGAAGTAACCGCTGAAAAGGATGGCGGGATCAATCACAAGCGGCTGGGTGTGGTCATAATCCGAAATCCAGAATCCCAGCGAGCCATCAGCCCGTTTCAGAAACCCGCCGGGCACTTCGTTCTTCGCCCCGCCGATGGATTGATAAAGAACGGGCTTGTCTTCGACGAAATCGCCTCCGGTGGTTCGAATGTGGAGCGTTCCGTCAGCGGGTATATGAAAATCCGAATCGATCCGCAACGCAATATTTGCCGGATCCGCGCCCGGGGCCACCAGGTATTCCGCCTTCGGTCTGCCGTTCTCCGCTCTGTAGGTGAGGTCGACGCCCTGCCAGAGGCTGTCATAACGGATCGCGCCAAAGAGAGGCAGATTCGTCTTCCAGTCGCGGGAGTTTCTGCCGCGAAGGTAGTTCGCCGTAGCGCCGAGCGGATTGACCGGGGTAATCGTGGCGGGAGAGTTCTGAGTTTTGGAACCTTCGAACGTAATCCTGACAATGGCGCCGCGATGTTGCAGGACCACGCCGGAATCCTCAAACCATGCCTTGAACTCGGACCCGGTGCCCGTGTACCGCGCCTTCGCTTCCGCCTGGCCCTGATTCGCGACAAAGACGAACGGCATCTGCGGCCGGGCGGAAGACTTCGCATAAACCGGCAGGCAGGAAGCGCATAAAATAACGGAAAACAAACCCTTTATCGACATGGCTGAACTCTCTCTCCTGATGCTTGAATCGGCAGCATTGCGCGAAACCTTTACTGTTGGCCGATCTCTTTCGGGGAATTGAGAGTGCCGACTTTTGTCGATTGATAGGTGCAGTTTCTTCGGTTGCAATATACCCGGTACCAGGACTACAGGTACGCCCTGAATGGCGTTTGGGCTTGTTCCACCTGGTTCGTGCTGTGTAGCATGAAGGTGATGATAGAGACATTTAATGGCTCTATCCGGAGGATTTCAAGCGTGTCGAGGCTCACTTTAATTGGTTTAGGGCTCCTGGCCGGCTGCGTGGCAAACGCCGGTCAAATTCAAATCGGCCAGATCGCCGGTAACACAATCGGAGGAGCGAACAGCGGTCTGACGGCGAATTACATCACGGGTTCAGGCGGTGCTGCTTGCGTCGGTCAGGTCTATCAGGGCAACTCGTGCGCGAGCACGAGTGGCCAGACCTTGAATGCGCCGAAACAATTCTCCGAGGAAAATTACGCTGTACGCCTGTTCTCGGGCGCTATCCCAACTCCGTCACCGTATGCCGGATACAGTGCGACTTCGACGCCAGCCCCCGGCACCACCATGAGCGACGGCGCGAACAACGTGAACTTCGCGATGATCTCCGACGGCGCTGGCAGTTTCGGCAGTAACAACTATTGGAATGCGCTCGGCGCCAATGATGTCCTGACAATCCCCGTCGGCCTTTTCGGGGTAACCGATGTGTGGACGATGTTGAACAACGTCTGGGGTCCTGCGGGGGCTCTCGACACCCAGTTGACGTTTCAATTCGATTCGAAATCCGACGGATCCGATTTGAACTCTCTGACGACGGTGACCCTGAACCTCGTGAACAGTTCCAATACCCCGGGGGGCAGCGGGCAAATTCGCTCGTCGGTCGATTGCGCTGCGGGATCCCCGGGCCCGTGCACCGGGTATGCAAACGGACCGCTGGCCGCCAGCAGCACTCTTTCCGCGAGTGTGACCGTAAACGGAGTAGCACAGTCACCTGTCGACATCACCGTCCTGACCAACGGTGTTATGCCCACAACAGCTTACAGCAGCGTGCCGACAGGCAATTATGCGGGCTCCCAGGGCAACGTGAATATGGACGACCAGGGATTCTATTTTGGAGATGCATTTCAGAATCTGGCGCTGGTCAGCATCGGCGTAAAAGAGACCGGCATGGGCACCAATGATTTCGCCCATAGTGGTGTGAGCGCCAGCCAGACGGCTCTGAGCGCGATCACGATCGATACAACGGATGCGATCGATCCGACTCCGGAACCTTCGACGATCGCTCTGTGCATCATGGGGCTGGGCGCTCTGGTGGTCGGTACAAAAGCTCGGCGGAATCAAGCCAGCCGCTAAACAGAACCGGCTTTCGTCGGTCGGCCCATCTGAATGAAAACAAGAATGGCCCTCTGCGGAGGGCCATTTTTTTTTAGTCAACCACCCGAATCAATCCCTCGGCCGCCAGATCGTTCACGAAACTGACGACGTCCTTTCTGCACTCCTCCGGATCGATATCGTATTCCTGGAGGAGCTTGTCGCATAGCTCTGCCACGGTTTGCGGCGACTCCAGCAATTCCCAGACTCGTCTCGCCACAGATTCCATTCCGTAGCAGCGGTCTTCGGTCGTGCTCTCGATCACAATCGCATCGTCCACGGTTTGAACGGGCAGGTCAGCGTATCGATTGAGTTTCGAAGCCAGAGTGATCATTGAAATAACTTACAGAATCCGGCCGTCCGCCGAAAGATATCCGAGGCGCTGCATGACCGCATGATGGGCTCGTACAACCCGCTGCGCTTGTTGTTCCGTAAGCGTGTTACGCCATGCGCCGGCCCGGCCTTCGCGGAAGAAGCATTTCGCTGCCGTCATCTTCTCGCGGAAACCGTTCGAACGTTCCTGTGCCTGCAGGATTGCAAATGACGAGTGTCTTATCGCGCGACGCACACGATCCATATTTGTGTCCAGACCCAGGAAACGCACAGCCTCTCCAAAGGTTTCGTCCGGGCGAAACAGCATATCCTCATAGCGGATCAAATGCACGGGAATCTCACTCTGATCCAGCCAGCTTGATACGTGTTCACTCCAGGACAGGAGTTGCGCTCTCAAATGGATGCTCAGGCGGTTTCGATTCGCGGCCAGCGCCGCCGTTCCAAGAGCCATCTGATCAATCGCCCGATCCAGGCCAATCACGAGGTGATGAGCGAAGGACACCGCCACATCGAGCGGATTGCGCGCGATGTATATGGCGCAACGGGAAACGTCTGCGGGTGTCATGGGCCGGCCGAGAGTGTCGAAGGTGTAGGCATCGTGAACCTTGAGCCAGAGCAATTCTTCCCCTTCTGCCGCGCGGCGCCGGTAGGCCGCAGCACGATAACAATCGATTTCCTCGGGGGTCAGATCCGACGATTCCAGACCCACAGCATCGTCGAACGCGCTTCGGGAACTTGCGTTATCCGTCAGACCCAATGTGTTGATGTCTGCGGGAAGGCGGTCATTACGCTGAAAATTCGCAAGAAAGATACGGAACCATGTATTCCCGGACTTTGGGTACGAGGCCAGCCAGACAATCTGTCTCATGCCGCGAAATCGTTTGCGAGCAGATCGGCAAGCTCCTCGATTCGAAAGCCACCGCTGGGGCGAGTCACCGATGTAACCCGGACGCGCCGCGCGATTTCGCCAATTTGCCGAAGATGCGGCCGGGTCAGGTTCATTCCGCGAGCGAACGCGGGACGATAGATATTCCGGCTCAGGGCCTCGATTTTCCGGATGCCCTGGAGCGAAGTCAACCGGAATTCACCGGAGTCGGGAATCTCCAGGATATAGATGGCCTTGACAGGCGCGGGCCGCCCCGCAAATCCTTCCTCAAGAGGAAAGAAATATTTCGCCAGTTCCCGCCGGAGTGGTTGTAAAGAGCGGCGAAACAACTTCAGGCGATCGACTGCATCAGACCACAGCATCAAAGAGGGATATGCAGGCCATAGAGTCAATTCCCCCGTTGTGGTAATTCCGCTGATTTCGTCGGCAAGAACCGGAAAAGAACGGCAATGGAAAGCTGCAGCAAGGGTGGATTTCCCTGAGCCGGACGGACCCGCGAAAACGACTGCGCCTTTACTGGTAAGAATGGCGCTCGCGTGGAGAGCCAGAATGCTTCGCTGATGCAGCAGAGCGCCAAAGGCCGAGCCGAACAGCAGCGAGCGAACTGCCCCCGCCTGGGCGCCCGGAACCGGATCGAGAATGATTTCCGAGCCATTCGAAACCAGGCACCCTGCCAATCCGGGAACCCTCAGGAGCAATTGCGACGGATTAACCTGATAAAGGACGCCCTCCTGGGAGACAGTAGCCAACTGCTCTGGAACTTCTCCCATGCGGATGAAAACATCCGCATGCCCGGTATGCTCTTCCAGGCCATCACACTGCAGCTCAGAAGAGATATTGAGCCCGAAGGCGCGATAAGTGTGCGTCCCCCCCGCGCGGAGATTTCTTGTCAGGGCCTGTGACAATTGAATGGCTGTTTGAAGGCCGACAATGGCAGGAAAGCGATGTGCGCCCCCAAACCGAAATAGATTACGACCCTGTTCCGCCTCCGTCGACATTGAATGACCCATTGGTGAGAGCGTCGTTCAGCGACAAGCGTTCCAGTGCCGGCCTCACCCAGGGGCGCAGGGCCGTTCGGTCGCTCAGCGGCAAATCGTTACGAAGGCTTTCCAGTTCCTTATCGTGCTCCACTCATTATTCCTTTCAGCAATGCCCACCCGGGAAACTTGCGAGAATCTGATACTCCCTGGCAACCTGGTGCCCGACGATTCCCTCACTTCCGTCCTGAACCCAAACGTGAGCAGTCAGTCCTGTTACAGGCGAAACTTTTGCACCATACCAAAGTATAGTATTAATTCCGCGTTTTCGGCACATAATCTGCGCCGCAATTCCACGCGGAAAGCAGACGGTTTTGCCCGGTAGAAGCCGGGAAGCGCGCTCGATTGCCCACCGGATATCCTGCCTGAGTTTCTCCCGTTCCGGCCCGGAAGGCGCAATAGCTGCCAGAGGAGGGCTGAAAAAGCTCATCAATCTTCGAAAAGAGACGACGCGCAGCAGCAGTCTCGCCAGCATAAGCTGAAAAAACGCTTCAATCAGAAGCTTCTTGCGCTGACGCGGCAGCGCCACGAATCGGGGAACTCGTCTCGCAAGGGGGCTAAGCCCCATTGCGAATCTCCGCCAGACCGGCATCCTGCAGCGATCGGAGGAAGTGCAGGACATCTTCCTGGCACTCTTCCTCCCCGATACTGAATTCCCGGCGCAGCGCGGCGCAGATTGCACCCACGGCTATCGGCGCCTCAATCAGTTCCCAGATCCGTGCCCCGCAGGCATTCAGAGAATAACAATACCCGGCGCGATCA
>CAZXCO010000976.1:0-7873 GCA_964639095.1 uncultured Solibacteraceae bacterium | reverse complement strand
TCGTACTGCCGGATCAGATCGAGGCTCGGCCCGTAGTTGGTCGCGAGGAACGTGACGCCCACCAGCCGCGAGCCGGCTTTGACCGGCAGCGTCAGTTCGATCGAGCCCTCCTTGTCCGAATTTCCTGCCGCCAGCCCGACTCCCTTGTAGTCGCGCACGGCCACCGTTTCGTTGTCGATGAGGAAAAGCAGTTTTTCGCCGGGAATGAATTTGCCCAGGCCGAAATTCTCGACCGTAAACTTGTACTCGCCGTCGGAGGGGAAGGTGTACCGGACCGCCATGCCTCCGCGCGTGCCGAATGGCAGGCCCTCGATGTGCTCGTTCTGCGACGTATCGGCCGGGGCGATATAGGCCGCCGCCGTCGGCGATTTCCAGTAGCCGACCGCCGTGCGGGCAATGCGCGCCGCAGCGTTGTTGTATGCCTCGAGCAGCGTGGGCGAGATGGTAAGCGAGCCCGCAACATTGTCGAAACCGCGCGCCGAATCGTCCGGCGGCAGAAGAGAGGCGACATCGATCTGCAGGTCGAGCAGATCGCGGATCGCGTTGGCGTATTCGGTGCGATTCAGACGGTGCAGCACGATCGAGCCGGGATCCGGATGTGTGGCGGCTTTCTGGTCGACTTGCGCCTCCAGCCAGTCCCGGAGCGCGTCGTATTTCGCCAGAGGTGGCCGTGGCATTCCCGGCGGAGGCATCATGCCGGCCCGAAGCTTGCGGATCACCTTTTCCCAGACTTCCGGATGGTCGCCGACCGTGTTGATATCCGCCTTCTGCAGCGACAAATTCGCGACTTTCGTCTTGTCGTTATGGCAGGGAACGCAGTACTGGTCGAGAAGGGCGCGCTGCGCCGCCGGGGTCGCTCCGGGGCTCGCGGCATGGGCTTCGTGAGACCCGACGGCCGAAGCCGCCGGGTGGACTCTGACCGGCGCCGGCGGCTTCGCAGGAGACTCGGCGGGCCCCGGCGCACAGCAGAGCAGGCCGGTCAGTACCGGGATACCGTACCATTGCAGCTTCTGGTTCATCGTAATCCAGCAACACTTTATCCTTTAAGTCGATTCGATTCAATGATCCAATCGGACCATTGTGTTTCCCTGACGCACAGGGTCAGAATACGCGCCGGGAATTCCCGCCCGGGCACTCCCCCTCTCGAATCTCACCCCCTGCTTCAGCAGCCATAATCCATGTGGATGATCCATTCGGATCATCGCGAGCGGAGGGGCAAATAGATATCCGTTGCGTGTGGCCGCGACGGTACATAATCTTAAGACACTGCATGCTCCGGATCTGCACACTTCTCGTTCTGCTGGGAACGTTGAATCGGATGATTGCGCTCGATCCGCGCAAGGCTCTGACGCAGTACTCCGCCTCAGTCTGGACTCAGCAGCAGGGGCTGCCTCAGGACGCCATTCGCGCGATCACGCAGACTGCGGATGGATACCTCTGGATTGGCACAGACGAGGGGCTGGCGCGATTCGACGGGTACGAGTTTGTTTCCTTTAACCACGATCGCGGCGCGCCCCGGTTGAACTCCATTTCCGCACTCGCTGCGGGAAGCGACGGGTCTTTGTGGATCGGCTCGCGGAGCGGCCTGACACGCTACAAGGACGGGCGGTTTCAAACCTATACGCGCAGGGATGGTCTCATCGACAACCTTGTCTCGGCCTTGTTCGTGGATCACGCGGGAAATCTCTGGATCGTGGCCGGTGGAAATCTCAGCCGCTTCGACGGGGCTCACTTCACCAATTTCCTGCGGGAGCGTGACGTTCCCCTGCGCTCGGTCCGGGCAGTGGCCGAAAGCAGGGATCATGAATTATTTATCTGTGGCAACAGTTCGGTTGTCAGGTTCGTGAACGGAACCTTTGTCACCGTGCTCGGTCCTTCTGTGCTCTCGGCTGACTTTCCTTCGCATGTCCAGACAGATCGTAAAGGAAACCTCTGGCTGACGGGCGCCCGGGGCGTGATCGAGCGGCTCCCGGAAGGAACCGTGAAACGCTACCGGAGCCAGGAGGGGCTCTCGGACACATTCGGGGTCAATGCCATTGCCGAGGACAGAGGCGGCACGATCTGGGTCGGAACCGACTGGGGTCTGGCAAGGCTGGAAGGTAACCGATTCAGCAATCTTCCCCGGACCCGCGACGGCGCCGCCGTTCGCTGCATTTTCGAAGATCGAGAAGGAAATCTCTGGGTTGGAAGCGATGTCGGCCTGACCCGCTATCGCGACGACCTGATTACTTCGCTGGGCAATCCGGAGGGCTTACCCGATAATGGGCCGACCGCGCTGTATGAAGACCGGTCGGGCGCAGTGTGGGCCGGATATGACGATGGGCTCGTCATGCTCAGGGACCGCCACTCCGCTCCCGTTCGCGTCTCGAGCGCCAAACTCTTCGTTCGTCACTTGCACGAGACCAGCCGGGGCGAGTTGCTCGTGCCGTCCCGTCAGGGGCTGATCCGCATTAAAGGCGGACATCAGACAACCTTCGTCCCGCCGGATCCACAAGGCCGGAGAACCGTATTTGATGCGCTGGAGACCAGAGACGGCATCCTCTGGCTGGCCCTTCCAAATGGCCTCGGCAAGCTCGAAGGCAATCGCTTCGGAACCGTGATCCCCGCAGGTCCCCTCTACCAGGACGATTCGTTTTACGTCCTCGCGGAAGCGAGCGACGGCGCGGTGTGGGCCGGAACCCTGTCAGATGGCCTCTGGCGCTACAGCAATGGGGAAAAGCGCCTGTTTGACGCCGCCGACGGCCTGAGCAGCGGCGAAATCCGATCCCTCTACGCCGACAGGGACGGGACGATCTGGATCGGCACTCTCGACGGCGGCCTGAACGCATTTCGTGACGGCCGGTTCGTCAGCTACCGGGCCCGCTACGGCCTGCTCAGCGACAACATCTATGGCATTACCGGGGATCGCGATTCACTCTGGCTGAGCACGCCCCGCGGGATCTGCCGGATTTCGCGCCAGCAACTGACCGATTTCGCAGACCATCGGATCAAGGTTCTTCGCCCTGCAAACTATGGCGTCGATGACGGCATGCGCAGCGCCCAGACCACGGATGGACGGCTTTTTGCGGATGGCACGCTTTGGTTTGCAACCAGCCGCGGTATTGCGATTTACGATCCGCGAATCAGCAGCATCGCGACCTTGCCTCCACTGATTCATATCCTCGATCTCTCGATGGATCACCACTCCTTCGAAAAGAGCGCCACCCGCATCCCTCCCGGCAGCGGGCGCCTCCAGATCCGGTTTACGGCAATCCACCTCCGGGCGCCGGATCGGGTCCGCTATTCCTACATGCTGGACGGCCTGGATTCCGACTGGATCAGCGTTGACGAAGCCCGGGTAGTAAATTACGACAGTCTTCGCCATGGCCATTACCGGTTCCGCGTCAAGGCGCAGCTTCCGGGCGGTCCCTCAAGCGAATCCGCGCTGGAGTTCGATATCGAGCCCCATTATTACGAAACCGGATGGTTCCGCTCGCTCTGTTTGTTCGCATTGGCGGGCGTGATCTGGAGCGCATACAAGTTGCGCGAACGGCACGTTCGTTCGCGCTTTGCCGCCGTCCTGCAGGAACGGGCCCGGCTGGCCCGGGAGGTTCACGATACGCTGGCGCAGGGCTTCGTCGGCATCGCCTCGCAACTGGATGTCGTCGAGATGACAATGCCGCCCGATGCTCATCCGGCACGGAGCGCGCTCGAACTGGCGCGCCGCATGACCCGCCACAGCCTGACCGAAGCGCGACGCTCCCTGCGGGACCTGCGGGCAGCGGCGCTCGAGGATCAGGATCTGGCCGTGGCGCTGGAGTCGGGAGTCGGGCGCTGGGCCGCGAGATCCGGCGCGAAGGTCAACGTGGACGTGAACGGAGATGCCTCGAAGCTGCCCGAAGAAGTGGCGCACCACGTTTTCCGCATCGCTCAGGAAGCCGTGGTGAACGCCGTCAATCACGCCGAGCCCCACTCCATCAAGCTGGAGCTGAAAATTGAGCCGAAACTGTTGCGGCTTCGCGTGGAAGATGATGGATGCGGCTTTGAACCGGAGGATGCATTCACCTCGACGCATGGAAATTTCGGGTTGATCGGAATGCGGGAACGCGCCGAACGCCTGGAAGGAGAGCTTCGCCTCGCCAGCCAGCCGGGCAAGGGGACTCGTCTGGATGTAACGGTGCCGCTCCGATGAAACAGAAGATTCGTATCCTGATTGCTGAAGACCACCTGATCGCGCGCGTCGGCGTGACCTCGATCATCAATGCGCAGCCGGATCTGACGGTAGTGGCCGAGGCTGTCAACGGACAGCAGGCCGTGGACCTTTATCGCGAAAAACAGCCCGATGTCGCGCTGCTCGACATGCGCCTGCCGGTCATGTCGGGCGCCGAAGCGGCCGCGGCGATTCGCAATGAATATCCCCACAGCAGGTTAATCGCCCTGACAACTTATGACGGCGATGAAAACATCCGCCGGGCGTTCTCCGCCGGCGTCCGGGCCTACCTGACGAAGGATGTCAGACACGAAGAACTGCTCAAAACCATTCGCGCCGTCCATGCGGGGGAAACCTTCGTCCCCGCGGGGCTGCTGAACCATCCCTCGGCGCAGCTCAGCGCGCGCGAGATCGAAGTACTCGAGCTGGTGGTAGAGGGGCTTTCCAATAAGGAGATCGCCTGGCGTCTCGGAATCGCCGATACGACCGCCAAGAATCACGTGAAAAACATCCTGGCGAAGCTCAACGTGCAGGACAGGACGCGCGCGGCGACGGCGGCGATTCAGCGCGGCATTATCACCCTGCCGTGAGCGTTTGCCGCGCGCGATGATCCGAACGGATCATTGTGCGGGGCAGCGCCACCTGAATACAATGGCGCGACTGGAGATCGTCCCGGTCCTCGCGGAAGGGAAATCGTGAAGAGAAGAAGAATCGCCCTCGCCGGGCTGTTGCTGAGTGCAGCTGTGTGTGCTGCCCCGGCGCAGCCCGCGCCGCAGGCCAATGGAAGCGGCGGGCGGGGCCGGCCGCAGGGTGCGCCTCCGGCGGCAGCCGGACGTGGAGGCTTCCGCGTCCCTATCGGCACAACTCCCAGGCCGGCTGTTCCCAACGCGAGGGTAGTGCGGTCGTGTGAGAGCCTGGCAATGGTGGCGTTGCCAGATACCACGATTGAATCGGCGGCAGTCGATCCGGCCAATCCGGGCATTTGCCGGGTGACGGCCATCACGACGCATCCGCCGATGGGTGACAAGGTCAGGATCTGGATCGCCATCCCGACGTCGAACTGGAATGGGCGGTTTCTCGGAAACGGCGGTGGCGGGTTCGTAGGCGGGACTGCAGCCGGAGTCGATCCAGGCGTAGCGCTCGGCTACGCCTCGGGCTCCACCGACACCGGACACGAAGGCGGCAGCGGCAGTTTCGCTCTTGACGCCGACGGGAGGCTGAACTGGCAGTCCATCCGCGACAACGCCCATGTGGGCATCCACGAGATGACGGTCACGGGCAAAGCCCTGACGCAGGCCATGTACGGGGTACCGCCCCGCTATTCCTACTGGTACGGCTGCTCCACCGGTGGAAGACAGGGATTGATGGAGGCGCAACGCTATCCCGCGGATTACGACGGCATTGTAGCCGGCGCGCCCGCGATCAACTGGCCAAAGCTGATCATGCAGTCGATCTGGGGATCGGTCCAGATGATCTCCTCTGGCGATGCCTTGCCGCCGTGCAAACTGGCCGCAGCAACCACGGCGGCGATTGAAGCTTGTGACGCTATTGATGGCGTGAAGGACGGAGTCATCGAAGATCCAACTCGATGCCACTATGACCCGAAGGAACTCGTCGGAAAGTCAGCGGGAGACTGCGGCGCCTTTACTCAGACCGATGTGGATATCATCCGCAAGTTATGGGAAGGTCCGCGGCGCAGAGACGGGAGTTTTCTTTGGTATGGCCAGACTCGCGGCGCCGACCTGAATGCAGTGGCTGCATCGAGGGGAACCCCACTGAAGCCAGTCGGTTTTGCCTTCTCTCAGGACTGGCTGAAGTATTGGATTACGCAGAACCCGCAGTTTGACTGGACCACCATGGCGCCCGCGGCTTACGAGCGCTACTGGGATCAGTCGCTCGAGGAGTACGGGGCCGTAATCGGAACCGATAACCCCGATCTTGGCTCCTTCCGCGATCGCCGGGGCAAGGCGATCCTTTGGCACGGCTGGGCCGATCAGCTCATCAGCGCCGAAGGGACAATCGATTACTACAAACGGGTGCAGCAACGAATGGGCGGCGCGAAAAAGACCGCAGAATTCGCCCGGCTCTTTCTGGCTCCCGGTGTCGCCCATTGCGGCGGCGGAGAGGGGCCGAACCCGTACGGCCAACTGGATGCCCTTCTTTCCTGGGTCGAAGACGGCAAAGCGCCGGAGACACTGACCGCTGCTCGCCGCGACACGACCGGGACGATCACACGATCGCGACCTCTGTGCCAGTATCCGCTGGTCGCGAAGTACAAAGGCGCGGGAAGTACGGACCACGCTGCGAACTTTACGTGCAGCGCGGGGTTTTAGCCGGTACCGGCCAGGTAGTTCAGACCGGGGGCCGAGGACCCATTCAGCGGCCGCCCGATGCCCGGGTTCAGCAGCGAACCTATCACTTCGCGGACACGAAGCAGGACCTTCCCTACGCGGTTTACGTTTCCTCCAAAGTGAGGAAAGACAAGCCGGCGCCGCTCATCGTTGCGCTTCATGGCCTGGGGGCAATCAGAACTCGCTTCTCCGAGGCAACGCGATCGATCTGGCCGAAGAAGGCGGCTATATTCTGGTCGGTCCGATGGGCTACAACCCGCGAGGATGGTACGGCACTCCATTGGGGCGCCACGACGGGGCGGAGCGCAAAGGCCGCCGAATCCGGAAGCCGCGAATGATCCGCCGAACCTGCGCCAACTCAGCGAGCAAGACGTGATGGATGTTCTGGAGTTGATGCGCAAGGAATTCAATGTCGATCCGAATCGCACCTGTCTGATGGGCCACTCGATGGGCGGGGCGGGAACGCTTTACCTCGGCTCGAAGTACGCTTCGAACTGGGCGGCGATCGCCGCGATCGCCCCTGCGGCGTTCACGATGCTGCCCAACGCAACATCGCTCCTCTCGCCCATCAAAGACACAATGCCCGTACTGGTCACACAGGGCGACGCCGATACGGCCGTGCCCGTCGCCTACACAAGGCGATGGATCGACACCATGAAAGGACTGAAGATGAATTACAAGTACGTCGAACTGCCGGGAGAAGACCACGGCACAATCATTGCAAAGACAATGCCGGACATCTTCAAGTTCTTCAGCGAGCATTCCAGACCGGCGCTGCGCCAAGACTGAGGAATTCGTGGCTGTCTTCGGGTCTACGCCCACCAGGGAACAGGCGCCCCGCCGCTGATGAGCTTCACAACGTCCTCCTGCATGATCACTCCATTTTGGGAACGCTGATCAGAGTGTTGGGCCAGCGCCGGTATCAAGCAGCTCTTTTATCAATGGCAAGAATCTCTCGTTACTATCGCCGCAGTTTTGAGCAACGGAAATCTGCCCACAGCAGCCCAACGCCTTCACCGCGACCTGCATCTCCTCGCCATTCAGCGTTAACGCCGCGTTTCAGATCCGATAATATCGAAGCTCAGGCCGGGAGGGATCGTGGCTATAAAACGAGGAGCTCTCTTACTGTGGATGCTCGCGGCTGTTTCGGCCAGCGCCTGGGCACAGGAACCGGGTTATCCGATCACTGTAGTCCCGTCTGGAAAAGGGGTGTATCAGTTTCCTCAGGGGTACCGGACACCGTGGGACAAGATCGAGATGCTGGTTACCGAGAAGCTGGCTCCGAATCTCTATTCTCTGCACGGTTCGGCAGGTCTTGACCCGGCACATCCCG
>CAZXCO010000975.1:0-2000 GCA_964639095.1 uncultured Solibacteraceae bacterium | reverse complement strand
CACGGCTCCTGCCGGGATTGCCAACCTGCTGACATTCGGAGGCGGCAAGACTCTCGTCGGGCTTGGCGTGGCTCAGGTGAACGCCATGTTCAATCAGAGTCTCGCTTCGGCGCACACGCTCTTTCGCGCCCAGGCGCGGTCTGTCGACAGCCAGCCGGTGACGTTCCATGTGGGCGACAAATATCCGGTCATCACCCAGGGCTATTTCGGCGGCGTCACCGACCAGCAGGGGACTGTCTTCCAGCCGCCGCCCTCTTTCACCTACGAGGATCTCGGCGTGGAGATCAAAGTAACGCCACACATCCACAGCGCCGATGGCATCACCCTTGCCGTCGAGACGAAATTCGAGATTCTGACGGGCAGCGCCGTCAACGGTATTCCCATCATCGGGCAGCGTCAGCTTGCCAATGAAGTTCGGCTGCGGAGCGATGAATGGGCGCTTGTCGCGGGTATCATGGCCGACACGAATTCGAAAAGTGAGACCGGATTCGCGGGCCTGGCGAATCTGCCCCTGATCGGGCACCTCTTCCGCCAGACGACAAAAGACAGAGAGAAGGAGGATCTGCTGATTGCGATTCGCCCCCATCTGCTCTCGCTGCCGCCGGATCAGGTGGTGACACACGAAGTCCGCGTGGGCACGGAGACGCGCCCCTACACGCCGCTGTAGCGGAAAACGAACTTACAGCTTTGGCGCGTAATATCCCTTGCGCGCCCGGATAACCAGATCCTTCCGTCCTTTCGCCTTGACGGTTACGGGATGATACAGGCCGTCCGCCTTGAGCGGCTCGGGCCGGTAAAAAATGTTGTACTGTTGCCGCAGCTCGTTGGCGATGTTTTCGAACGACTGATCGAGATCCTCGATTTTGAAGGGGAAGAAGGCCTGTCCGCCCGTCTCCTCAGTCAGGTAGCGGAGAACTTTGTCGCCATCCCGGTCCTCGCGAGTGATGTTGGTTGAGATCGCATAGATCACCACATCCGCCTTCTGCGCCATTTCGAGCGCCTGGTCGCGGGACATGCGGCTTTCCGTGTCTTCACCGTCGCTGATGATGATCATGGCGCGGCGGAATTTGTCCCGCGGCTGGTCCATCGCCAGCTTCTCTTTGGCGGCGAAATAGATGGCGTCGTAGAGCGCCGTCCCGCCGCCGGGGCGCATGCTTTTCACGCCCTGTTCGAGTTTTGTCATGTCATCCGTCAGGTCGCTCACCAGTTCGGCCGCGCTGTCGAAACTCACCAGCATCAGCCGGTCCTGCCGCGGACGAACCACGCTCTGGATGAACCGGATGGCCGCCTGCTGTTCGAACCGGAACTGGTCGCGGATACTGTTGCTCGTATCCACCAGCACAGCCAGACGAAGCGGCAGGTCGGATTCGGCGGTGAACTGCTGAATGACCTGCGGCTTCTTATTCTCGAAGACGTCGAAATCGGATTTGTTCAGATCTGTGACAAATCGCCCTTTTTTGTCCGTGACCGTGAAGAGGATGTTGACCCGGGTCACATCGAGGATAATCCGCGCGGAATCTTCGGATTGTGCCTCGGCCTGATCCGCGCCGGACGCCTTGCTGTCGGGCGCTCCGGCCTTCTGGGCCACCAGCAGGGGCGCCAGACACACAAACGCACACAAGGCGCCGGAGCAGAGTCGTTTCATATCACCTCATTCTATCGTCCCCGAAGAAATTCATTTTGGGGGATTGCTTTGGGGAATTTCTTCTTATAGAATCGCGTGCCATATCAGTAACGGATCTTAGACATTTCAGACGCATGGCGTGACGAGGAGGGATTTTTCATGCGGATTCGAACCATGGCGCTGGCGGCCGCGCTGCTTCTGACCGCCCTGCCCGCAATGCCCCAGGAGGGAAGCGGGAGAGCGAAGCGGCCCGTACCGACGGGCAAGACGCCCCGCACCGCGGACGGCAAACCGGACCTGTCGGGAGTCTGGAGCCCGGAACACACGTTCATCTACGACATCTCGGTCTCTCTCGCAATAGGAGAGACGCTGCCAC
>CAZXCO010000974.1:0-4288 GCA_964639095.1 uncultured Solibacteraceae bacterium | reverse complement strand
GATACCGTCGCCGACCGACATGATCGTGCCGACTTCGCTGACGTCGATGGCACGCTCATAATTCTCGATCTCGTGCCGGAGAATGCTTGTAATCTCGTCTGCCCGTATTTGAGCCATAAATTCCTGTTTACCGACCTACCCCTGGTGACTGACGGCCAGCCGCCTGCTCATCTCGGCCAGTTGCCCCCGCACCGACCCGTCGTACACCCGTGAACCGATCTTCGCGGTAACGCCGCCAATGAGTTCCGGATCGACGGTGAACCGCATACGCACCTGCGCTCCCGCAAGTTTACCCAATTGGCGGGAAAGCTCGCCCTGCTGGTCGCGATCCAACTGAAATGCCGAGGTCACTTCCGCGCGGATAAAGCCAAGCCGCTCATCGAGAAGCACTTCGAAGGCGTCCACCATCTGCGCCAGACCGGCCGCCCGGCGATGATCGCTGAGGACAAGGATGAAATTCCGCACCACCCGGGCCAGGCCGAGCTTTCCGGCGATGTCCTTGATGACCGCACGCTTGCGCGCGACCGGAATGGCCGGGGAAGCGAGGACGCTGCGCAGCGCTCGCGAACCCTGAACGGCATCGTCGAACGAGCGTAACTGTTCGATGGCTTCGGCGGGCCGCACATCCGACTCCGGTGCAAGGACGACATCCGCAAGGGCGTTCGCGTAGCGATTGACGACTACTGAGGAAATCATGAGGCGACTTACTCCACGCTGGCGGCTACGTGGACGCCGGCCATGTCCGTATCGGCGAGGGGAAGATCCGCGAGGAACCCGTCCAGCAACGCGGCCTGAATCTCAGGCGACATGCGCGACCGGACCTTATGTTCCGCCAGCTCGATGGCGATTCTGGCCGCCACGCGCTGTACCTCGAGACGCGCCTGCTTGCCGGCGGCTTCGATCTCGTGCTCCGCATGATCGTGAATGCGGGCAATCTCAGCCTGCGTTTCCCGGCGGATGCGTTCGGCTTCCCGCTCCCGTTCTTCTCGCGCGCTGGCCCGCAAAGCGGCCACTTCCTTGTCGAGATTCGCCAGTTTGGCCTGCACCTCGGCCGCCCGCGCATCGGCTTCGGCTTTGGCCTTTTCACCCGCCGCCAGACCGTCGGCAATCCCCTTCGCCCGGGCCGCCAGCAGCGGGCCGCCCTGTTTGACGGCCATCCATCCAAGCAGACCGGCAAGAATAAGAAAATTCAGGATTTGCCAGATCAACACGCTGGGCTTTTCTGCCCCGCCGCCCGATTCCTGGGCCAGAGCTGGCGCCGCCAGAACCGCAAGGCCGGCCAGAAAACGCCCGGAGTTCAGAACCCTCGCCCTCATGCAACCTTCCGGCCGAGAATCGATTCGGCGATCTGATCGGCAAGCATATCCGCGTGGGATGCGATTTTTTCGCGCGCCTCATCGGCTTCGCGGCTGATGGCAAGCTTGATCTCGGCTACCCTCGCCTCCGCTTCCAGCCGCACGGCGTGGGCCAGTTCGCCCTGCTCCGCGTGCAATTTCTGGAGAAAAGCTGCCTGTTCCTGGTAGATCTCATTGCGGGCCCGGCTGAGCGCCTGCTCGTAATCCGCAATCCTGCTGTCCGCGTTTTTGAGGCTTTCTTCAGCCGCCTTTCGCGCGCCTTCCGTCAGCCGAAACCGTTCTGCAAGAACCTTTTCGAGGGGATTGAGATACAGAAGTTTGACAAACAATGCGAGGATCAGGACCAGGAAAAACGTAGGCAGGCCGTTCAGCACAATCCCACCTAAGTCATGCAGAGTTTTGTCCATTTTTTATAAGGAATCGGAGAGCTGCGAAAAATTCAGGTAACTCTTACCGTAGCATAGGGGGTTCAACCGGTCAAACGAACGGCACACGTCTGGTCCGAAGCGGACCGCTGGATCCTTTGAGACAGTATACACTCCTGCGATCTCGCTGGCAACGAACCTGAGGAGCCGCCTATCTCATCTCCTTCATCATGCCGGGAACGGTCCACTGCTGCTGGAGGCTCCCGGGAGCCCACCCGTACTCCGTCGCCATCACCTTCGCCACTTCGTCCTGGGTCTTCCCGGCGCGGATCAAACCCCGGACTCTCGTCTGCAACTTCGCCACATTGTCCCGATAGGCCTTCAGGCCGGCTTTGTTGGTCACGGCGCCGTGTCCGGGAATGACGGTATCGAAATCGAGCTTCAGCACCTCGTCAAGCGTTTTGGTCCACTCGAGCAGGCTGCCGCCGCCGTTGTAATCCACCAGCGGGCTGTTTCCGGCCATCAGATCGCCCGTGTGAATCGTTTTCAACTGCGGAAAATAGACCACGGCGTCGCCGTTGGTATGCCCGCGCCCGAAATAGCGCGCCTCCACCTCCTTGCCGCCCAGAAACACGGCCGTTTCCTGCGTGAACACGATCCGCGCGGGGGCCACCGGCGAACCGGTGACGTTCGATTGCTTGTGCTCGAGGATGTTGATCCGGGCGTTCCGGGTCGAAATGACTTCGGCGGTCGGCAGAAACTTCGCGTTTCCGCCGCTGTGGTCCTGATGATAGTGGGTGTTGATGACGTACTTCACCGGCTGGTTCGAGACCGTTTTGATCCTCGCCAGAATGGCGTCGTGGTCCTGCTCGAACTTGTCGTCGACGAGGATGATCCCCCCGCTCGTGACCAGCACCGCGACATTGCCGCCGTCACCCTCGATTTCATAAAGATCGTTGTGAATCTTCGCGATCTTCAATTGCGGAGGCTTCCCCTGATTTTGCGTATAGGCAAACCAGGCAAGCAGCAGGAACAGAACTCCGGCTGAGACGCGGGCGAACAGGCGTCGATTCATGTCCGGAAACTATATCACGGCTGAAGCGGACGGGACCCGGCTGGCGCACGCCCGGAAAAGGCGGGGAAACCCGAAATGGACTCCTGCTGTCTTGCCGAAGCTGTAAAAGTGTTGTAAATTCCTCTCACGTCGCATTTTGCGCCTCTCCGGCACTCGCCGCCTGCGCTAAAATCGCGATGCCGATGCAAACAATTCTGGTTATCGACGACGACGAAAACCTGCGGGACACCATCGGACTGTTGCTGGAACGTGAAGGTTTCAAAGCCATCCTGGCGCCCGACGGGAAGAGCGGACTCGATCAGGCCCTCCTGGGCAAGCCCGATCTGATTCTGGTGGATCTCCGTCTGCCCGACATCAGCGGGGTCGAGATATGCAAGCGCGTGCGGACCTCGGGAATCAAGACGCCCATCATCGTCCTCAGCGCAATTGGGGAAGAAATCGACAAGGTCCTGCTGCTCGAGATCGGGGCGGACGACTATGTGGTCAAACCGTTCGGAACGAGAGAGCTCCTCGCGCGCATCCGCGCCGTGCTGCGGCGTGCGCCCGGAGAGCCGGAACGCGCTCTCTCCTT
This sequence comes from uncultured Solibacteraceae bacterium, assembly GCA_964639095.1. Taxonomy (GTDB): domain Bacteria; phylum Acidobacteriota; class Terriglobia; order Bryobacterales; family Bryobacteraceae; genus BOG-234. The sequence continues at coordinate 922 of CAZXCO010000974.1, read as the reverse complement.
CGCGGACGTCGAAGTCGACCTCGAGCGAAGGGTCGTGACGCGCCGCGGCCAGGAAGTCAAATTCACACCGGCCGAATACAACCTTTTGACCTTCTTTTTGCAGAACCCCGACCGGCCGCTGTCGCGCGATATGATTTTGAACTCGGTCTGGGGCTATGAATCATTTCCGAATACCCGAACCGTGGACGCGCACGTGGTACGGATCCGGCAGAAGCTCGAGGCTGATCCCAACTGCCCGCGCCATTTCATCACGCTGCACAAAGTCGGCTACCGTTTTCTCCCATAATGGGAAGCCGATGGCGAGACTGGTCCTCATCGTCGAAGACAACGAAACGTGCGCTGAGACGCTGCTGATTGCACTCGAATCGCTGCCCGGCGTCGAGTTGCGGGTCATCCGCGACCTGAATGCGGCCATCGACGCGCTGTCGGATCCCCGCAACAACGTTGCCGCGGTAGTAACCGACCTGAATCTCGGCCGCCAGCAACATCCGCTTTCCGACGGATTCGATCTGATCCGCAAACTCCGGGCCGAGCCACGCTTCGCCATGCTGCCGATCCTGCTGATCAGCGGCGACAGCGACCCACGGCTTCCGGAGCTCGCGCTGGCGCGGGGGGCGGACGCATTTTTCCCGAAGCCCTACTCGCCACTCGCCGTACGCAGGAAATTGGAGCAACTCCTATGCTGATGAAAAGCTTGCCCGCCCGAATTGCGGCCGGTTGCCTGCTGGCTTTTGCGTCGGCGCGCCCCGCCCTGCCCCAGAGCAGCCCGGATCTCCAGAAGGTGCTCGATCGTCTGGACAAGCTGGAACAGGAAAACCTGTAACTGCTGGACGATATCCTCGAGCTCCGTAGTGAACTCGCGGCTTATGCGGGCGGGCCGGCTGCGGCGCCCTCCCCGGCCCCGGCGCCCTCCCCGGCCCCG
>CAZXCO010000973.1:0-1680 GCA_964639095.1 uncultured Solibacteraceae bacterium | reverse complement strand
CGCGACAGCGGCGCGCGCGCTTGTTTTTTTGTGCGTGGCGCAATTCCTCTTTTCGTATGCGACTTTCGAACAGCGCAATCCGGAGCGGCGGCTGGAGGTCAATCGCCAGCTCGCCCGTATTCCGGGGAAACTGCTGGTGCTCGTGCGCTACTGGCCGCAGCACATATTCCAGGAGGAGTGGGTCTACAACGCCGCTGACATCGACCGGGCCCGCATCGTCTGGGCGCACGATCTCGGCGAGGACGAAGACCGGGAACTGCTCCGTTATTACCCCGATCGCACCGTGCTCCTGCTCGAGCCGGACGCCCGCCCGCCGCGCCTGACGCCTTATCACCCCGAGGCGCCGGGACCGGCAACGAAGCCGCCCGACGAGAAGAAGGAAGACAAAAAGCCTCGGGAAAAGAACGTTCCGCAGATTCCGTTCGAGCCGGTTTTATAACCCGCCCGAGGCCGCTATCTGCCCGATGAGCCGAACCCACCCGCGCCCCGCGCCGATTCGCCCAGCTCTCCCTCTTCCCACTCGATCGCTTCGTACCGCGCGATGATCATCTGGGCGATCCGCTCGCCCGGCCGGATGCAGAAAGGCTCCTGCCCCAGGTTCAGCAGAATGACGCGGATCTCCCCGCGATAACCCGGGTCGATGGTCGCGGGGCTGTTGGGGAGCGTGATGGAGTGCTTCAGGGCGAGCCCGCTGCGCGGCCGGATCTGCGCCTCATAGCCGGGAGGCAACTCGATCGCAAGGCCGGTCGGCACCAGCTTCGCCTCGCCCGGCGCGATCGTGACCGCCTCGATGCTGTGGAGATCCATCCCCGCGTCCTCTTCGGGGCCGTGGGCGTAGCGCGGGATTCTGGCGTTTTCGTGAAGTCGTTTAATTCGCAATCGCAAACGTTATGATAGCCGTTTGACCCGAAGAGTTATCACCGTTGCGCCAATGCCGCCGGAGCAAAGCGCCTACGCGCTGGCGCGCTATAGCCGTTCGGCCGATTCGATCCGGCAATCGATCGACTGGGTGAAGTCCCACAACACGCAGAGTTTTCTCGAAAGCTATTACTTTCAATACGGCCACCAGTCAATCGCCGACCTCGGCCACACCATCGTGTGCTTCGAAGGCATCAGCGAACTCGCCGCGAGCGAAATCGAGGACGAAACGCTGTGGGACGGCCAGGCGAAATCTTCGCGCTATCAGGATTTTTCAAAGTCGGGATTCATCACGCCCTCGGAGCTGTCCGCTGCCGATGCCGCCCGCTTCGGGGCCGCGGCGGAGGCTCTTCTCGGCGCCTATGCCCCCGTCCACGAGCGTGTGAGGGAGTATCTTGCGGGTCAGCTTCCGCGGCCGGAGTCGATGAAGCCGGAAGCATACGCCCGGAATATCGCGGCGCGGGCGTTCGATGTCGCCCGCTATCTGCTTTTCTGGGGCGTGCCGACCAACGTTGGCCAGGTCACCAGCATCCGCACACTGGAAAAACAGATCAAACGGCTGCGCGTCTCGGACTTCGCCGAAGTGCGGGAACTGGGCGAGGAAATTGTGCAGGCCTGTGCGGAGCCGCCAGCCTGCGGGGGCGACGGCGCGACGGCCGCGCCCCTCGCTCCCACGCTCGCGCGCCATGCCGAACCGGATCTGTATCTGCGTCAGTCGCACGACGATCTGAAGCTCTGGGCTGCTCAGAATCTCCGGGTCGA
>CAZXCO010000972.1:0-8195 GCA_964639095.1 uncultured Solibacteraceae bacterium | reverse complement strand
CGGCGACCCGTTGCTCGACAGCTACACCGCCGAGCGGCGCCCCGTCATCAGGAGCGTTATCGAGACCACGGATTTCGCCACCAAAGCAATGGCAACTCCGAGCCGGATCGCGCAGGCTCTCCGCGACACCGTGATACCGATCGTTTCGCGGCTGACGCCGTTTCAACATGCATTCGTCCAGCGCCTTTCGGAACTCGGCATTACCTATCATGGAAGTCCGATTGTGGAAGGCGCGGGAGAGCGATACCTGGACGACACCATGCGCGGGGGCGCGGGCATTCTCAGCCGCTTCCTCCTGATGCCAGGCAGCGACGCGGACTCGTCGACGAAAGAGGCCGCGAGCGAAGTCGTCCAGTCGTTTCCCGACGTGGTCGAATTACGTGCGTCCACGCGGCCAGGCGTGATGCTCGTACGGCCCGACGGTTACGTCGCGTATTCCGGCCACGCGCTGGAACCGGTGCGCTCGCTTCTGAAGCGCCAGACCAGCCTCAACTGAACACGTAAATTCCTGAGCTTCTTCCTCAGGATTAAAATTCCAAATAATTGATAATACGGGCTATTCGTAGCGCAGCGCCTCGACTGGATCGAGGCGCGCCGCCTTCACTGCGGGCCATGTGCCGAAGAACAGGCCGACTGCCATCGATACGACGAGAGCCGTAATGACCGCCCAGGTGGGAACCACGCTCGGCAGCGAAGGAACCAGCGCCCCGACGAGCATCGTGATGAGCACCGCCACCACGATTCCCAGCAGACCACCGCCGCCCGTGAGAGCCATGGCCTCCGCCAGAAACTGGCCGATGATATCCAGCCGTCGCGCGCCCAACGCCTTCCGGATACCGATTTCGCGCGTTCGCTCGGTCACGCTCACCAGCATGATGTTCATGACGCCAATGCCTCCCACCAGCAGCCCCAGCCCGGAAATCGCGATCGCGATCAGCCCGATTAACCCGGTGACTTTGTCGATCTGCTGCACGATCTGATCCGGGGTCTGCAGGCTGAAGTCGTCGGGCTCTTCCGGTTTGAGCTTCCGGATGCGGCGCATGATGGCCTCAATATCGTCATAAGCATCCTTGCGCATGCCTTCCTTCGCCTTGCAGGTGATCATGTAACGATTCACCTCGGGGTAGCGGGCCACGGCTGTCTTCAACGGAATATCGACTTCCGTATCCTGGCCGTTCTGGCCGAGGAACCCGCCCTTGGCTTTTTCCGACACTCCCACTACCGTGTACTCCGCGCCGTCCATGATGAACGTGCGGCCGGTGGCGTTTCCATTCGGAAACAGCGCGTGCGCGATATCGTTTCCGAGGACCGCCACTTTGGCGCCGCGGTTGTTTTCTTCATCCGTAAAAAAGCGGCCTTCCTCAAAGCCATGCGGCGTCAGCACGATCGAATTGGGCGTGACGCCGACGATCGACAGCGAGTCCGTATCGTATCCCGGCACTTTGGCCGTAATCACGCTTCCGCCGGGCGCGGGCGGAATGAACAACGAAATCGAGATGTCCTCAATCGTGCTCGAGACGCGCCGAATCACGTCCGCATAAGCGGGATCGATCGGTCTCCGTTTGCGTTCCTTGACCGGCTCGTTTGTGTTGCCCGGATTGCCGCTGTTTTTCGAGACGAAAATATTGTCCGGCCCCAGCGAGTCGAAGAACGTGACAATACCGGCCCGCAGTCCCGTCAGCAGTGAAGCCACGGTAACGACCGTCGTGATTCCGATGACGATGCCCAGAACCGTGAGGCCCGAACGAAAACGGTGCGTCCAGACGGCGGACATCGCCATGGCGAGGTTTTCTCTGGGCGTGATGTTCATTTACTCCGCCCTCAACGCCACGATGGGATCAAGCTTCGCCGCTTTCGACGCCGGATACCATCCGCTGGCCACGCCCACACCGCCGGAAACGAACACAGAGAGGATCACATACGCGGGAGTGACTCGCAGGGTGACTCCGAACGCCGCCGTGAGCAGCCTCGTCAGAATCGCCCCGATCCCGACTCCCACTGCCCCGCCCGCGAGCGCCATCATCACCGATTCGAGCAGAATCTGCAGCATGATATCGGCGCGCCGGGCGCCCAGCGACTTGCGGATGCCGATCTCGCGCGTGCGCTCGGTAACGCTGACCAGCATGATGTTCATGATCACGATCCCGCCGACCACCAGAGAAATGCACGTGATCGGAACCACCACGGCCGCGACCAGAGCCAGAAGCTGGCCGATGAAGCCGCGAATGGCGTCGGGCGTCAGGAAATCGAAGCGATCCTTCTCGCCCGGCTTCTGATGAAACCTCGTCCGCAGGGCGACGCGGGTATCGTCGAGCGACTGATCCATCGAATAGCCGTTCGCATCTTTGGGCCGCGCGAAGATAGCGATCGTGCGCCCCGGACCGAAGAGCCGCATATAGGTCGTGATCGGGATATAGGCCACGTTGTCCTGGCTCCTGCCGAACGCCGATCCAAGACGCTCCTGGACACCCACGACCGTAAAGTCGATCCCCTGGATCTGGAACGTCCGGCCCAGCGGAGAGCCATAACCGGAAAAGAGATTGTTCTTGAGGTCATCGCCGATAACCACAACATAATTCGCGCGTTGCTCTTCCGTGCGACTGAAGAACCGTCCCTCCGTCATGACCATGTCGCGGATATCCACCAGACTGGCCGCGGCGCCGATGACACTGGTTTCTTCCGATGTGAGATTCGCCCGTTTGGTGTCGATCGTCGTCTGCATGTACGGGCTGTAAAGCGAATTGTCGCGGTTCAGGGCCTCGAGATAACGCTCATCCGCCAGCTTGAGCTCCCGATTGTATTTGAGCTTGTCGAAGTAGTCCCGCCGGCTGTTGGCGGTGGCGACCTGTTCGAGGATGTAGGATTCGCTGACGAAGGCTTTCGACGTGCTTTCGTCCGCGTAGAGCCCCAGACCGTCAATCGCGGAACCCACCAGGATCACGCTGGCAACGCCGATGATGACTCCGAGGAGCGTGAGAAAAGTACGCAGTTTGTGTGCGCGAAGCGAGTCCCACGCCAGCTTTGTGGCGCTCACGAACTGAAAGCGGAATGGGACGCCACCGTGGGATTCAACCATCTCTTAAAACTATTCTATTCGTGATACGGGAACCGCAGTCCGCCGGTTCACAAATACTTACCGGGGGCAATTCTCTGCCCCCTCCAGAGGCCGGAGCGAAGCTCTACCAGGTCCGGCAGGCCTTCCCGTCGCGCACCATCGGCATCCCTTCCTTGCAACCGAACGCCTTCTGGAACTCAGGCATGTTCGAGACGGTTCCGTTCACGCGGAAGCGGTCGATCGCATGAGGGTCGGTCTGAGCGTGCAGACGTTCCACTTCCGCGGTCTCGTTGGTGCACCAGATCTGCCCCCATCCGAGGAAGAACTGCTGATTCTGGTCGTAGCCGCCGAGCTTCGGCAGCGTCTTGCCCGCAAGGTCGTTCATCAGCGCCATCCACGCCAGCCGGAGGCCGCCGTTGTCCGCCGTATTTTCGCCCAGCGTCAGTCTGCCATTCATGTGCACGCCACCCTTCAGCTCGAAGCTGGAGTACTCGTCGACCAGGCACTGCTCACGCTGCTGGAAGGCTTTGGCGTCCGCCTCGGTCCACCAGTCATTAAGGTTCCCTTTGGGATCGAACTGCCGCCCCTCGTCGTCGAAGCCGTGCGTCAGTTCGTGCCCGATGACAGCCCCGATCGCGCCGTAGTTGATGGCATCGTCCGCCTTCTTGTCGAAGAACGGAGGCTGCAGGATACCCGCGGGGAAATTGATGTTGTTCATCTGCGGATCGTAGTAAGCATTCACCGTGGGGGGCGTCATCTGCCATTCGAGCCGGTCCACGGGCTTGCCGATCTTCTGGAGTTGCCGGTTGATCTCGAATTCATTGGCTCGCAGGGAATTCCCGAGCGCATCGCCGCGCACGATCTTCAGCGCCGAATAGTCGCGCCACTTGTCCGGATAGCCGATCTTGTTCGTAATGGCGTGCAGCTTCTCGATCGCGCGCTTCTTCGTTGCGGGCGTCATCCAGGTCAGTTGATTCAGGTCCTGGGCCATGGCGTCTTCGATGTGGTGGACCATGTCGAGGGTACGCTGCTTCCCTTCCTTGCCGAATGTCAGATCCACATAAGCTTTGCCGAGCGCCTCGCCCAGATCGCCGTCCGTGGCGGCGACGCACCTCTTCCAGCGCGCCTTCTGTTCTTTTTCGCCGGTAAGATACTTCCCGTAGAATGAGAAATTCTCGTCCGTGAACTTCGTCGGCAGGATTGCCGCCTGGCTGTGGATCAGGTGGAACGTGAGATAAGTCTTCCAGTCCGCAATCGAAGTGGTCTTGAAGAGCGTCTCCTCGCCCCGGTAGAAGTCGGGCACCGCGACGTTGAGCGTCGTCATCGGCGGGGTCTTCAGGATGGTGAAGTAATCGCTCCAGTTAAACGAAGGCGCCAGCGCTTCGAACTGCGCCAGCGTCATCTTGTGGTAGACCTTCACCGGGTCGCGCCGGGAGGTGATATCGAGCGATACTTTCGCGAGCGCCGTTTCGACACGCATGATCGTGTCGGCTTCTTTGGAAGCCTGGGCCGCGGGAACGCCGGTCAATTGCAGCATCCGGCCCACGTGCGCGACGTATTCTTTACGCGTCTCGACTGCTTTGGCGTCCGTGCGGAAATAATAGTCCCGCTCCGGCAGGCCGAGGCCGCCCTGATCCGCCTGGCCGATTACGGAGTTCGAATCCTTGAAGTCCTGGCCCGAGGAAAAGTTGAACAGCACGTCGATCGCCATGCGATGCAGGTGGCCCACCTCGTCCGAGAGATCGTGGAGATTCCGGATGGCGCGGATGCGGTTCAGCTCGGCCTGCATCGGCTGCAGGCCCTTCCTGTTGATGGCATTTTCGTCCATGCACGAGTAGTAGTAATCGCCGATCTTCTGCGTATCGGCGTCGTGCGTGGTTGTCGAGACCTGTGCGGCCTTTTCCAGGATTTGCCGCAGAATCGTCCGGTTCCGCTCCGCCAGTTCGCTGAAGCGGCCCCACGACGACTGGTCCGGCGGTATCGGATTGTTCTTCAGCCACGTCCCGCAGGCGTACTGGTAAAAGTCGTTACACGGGTTGGCCTTCCTGTCGATGGCGCCGAGATCGAATCCGGGTGTGACCTTCAGGTCGGCGGGCAGGCTGGCGGGGTTTTGCGCAAGCAGTGTTGCCGAAATAAGAATTCCCGGCAGAGTGAGGCGGGCGAAGAGCATATGTCCGCTATTTTGGCATGAATCGCCACCCTATCCTCCGGCCGGCGATTTCTTCACCCATGCCACATAGCGATCCATCCAGCCCTGGAGGAATTTCTTCGTCTCGGGATTCGCGATGCCGTCCTGGTCATCGAAGAAACCGTCCTTCATCTGGAGGAATACCTCAGGCTGGCCCAGCACCGGCACGTCCAGATAGGCGAGCATGTTGCGCAGATGCTGCTGCGCCATACACGTCCCTGCGGCCCCCATCGAGATCCCCAGAATTCCCGCCGGCTTCCCTGCCCATGCGCTTTGACCGTAAGGACGGGACGCATGATCGATCGCATTCTTCAGGACGCCCGGAATGGAGCGATTGTATTCCGGCGTTACGAACAGCACGCCCTGTGACTGGCGGATTTCGTCCTTCAGCCTCCGGACCGAATCGGCCGGGCTGGCCTCCTCGTCCTGGCTGTAGAGCGGGAGATCGCCGATCCGTGACTGCGTAAACGAGAACTCCGGCGGCGCCAGCTTCGTAACCGCTCGGGCCAGGCGGCGGTTCAACGATTCGCGGCGGAGGCTGCCCACTAACACAGCGATCCGATACTGGCTCATGATGTGATTCCTGCCTTGTGATCCATAGTGACCGAAAACAGCAATTCGCTATCCACTTTACAGGGTGGCGGCTGACCCCCTGCGGGCGCTTTTCATGCCACGTATAATTCGAGCAGCATGCGCTCCCCCGCCCTTGTACTCGTGCTTCTCGCCGGCACCGTCGCGTGTTCGCGAAAACCTCCCGCGCCCGATTTTTCGAAAGTTGCCGACGATTTCGTCTACACCACGCTCTCGTTCTCGCCCGTTTCCGCTTCCGGCCAGGGTCTCCACAAATACAATGGCCAGGACTTCGATCGCGAGCTGGACGATCTCAGCTTCCCCGCCATTCAGAAGCAGCGCGATTACTATGTCAACCTGCACAAGCGCCTCGAAACGCTCGACAGGAAGGCGCTTTCTCCGGAAGACCGCGCCGATTACGACATCATTGACACCCAGATCGGCCTCGCGCTGTTCGATCTCGACATCGCGCAGTCATGGCGGCACAGTCCCCAGTCGTATGTGGAACTGCTGGGGTCCGCACTATTCAATCCCTTCGTGCTCGACTATGCGCCCAAGGCCGAGCGCTACGAGCACATCATCGCCCGCCTTGGCAAGATCCCCGGCTTCCTGGCCGTCGCACGCGGCCAGCTCAGGCAGGTGCCGCCGATCTGGGCGCAGGTGGCGAAGCAGGAGAACGACGGCAACATCGATCTGATCAACAAGACTCTCCGGGCGGGCGTGCCTCCCGATCAGAAGAAGGCTTATGACGACGCTGCCGCGACCGCGCTCGATTCCCTGCGCGGCTTCAACCAGTTCCTTGAGACCGACCTGCCGAAGAGATCCGGCCCCAATCCGCCGGACTGGCGGCTGGGCTCGCAGCACTACGCAACCAAATTCAAGCTCAGCCTCGCCACTGACCGCACACCCGATCAGGTTCTGCAGGATGCCGAGACGCGGCTCAAGCAGGTCCGCGCGCGCATGTACGAGATCGCACTGCCGATCCATGCGTCGAAGTTCCCGGGACACGGAGACCACAGGAATCTGACGGGTGACGCCCGGTTGAACAAAATCGTCCGCGAAGTTCTCGATTACATTGCGGAGAACCATTCGACTCCGGCGTCCTATTTCGACGATGCCCGGAACGATCTGGATGAAGCCCGCAATTTTGCGCGTTCAAAGAGCCTTCTCACGCTGCCCGAGCGTGACAATCAGCAGGTCATCCCGACGCCGGAATTCGAGCGCGGGATCTACGGAGTTGGCGGCTTCAATCCGGCGCCGGTGCTGGAGCCGCAACTCGGCGCCTTCTTCTGGATCACGCCCATTCCGCCCGACTGGCCGAAGGCGCGCGCGGAGTCCAAGTTACGTGAATACAATTTTTACAATCTGAAGCTGCTGGTGATCCATGAGGCGATGCCGGGGCATTATGTGCAGTTCGAATTCGCCAACGCGATTGAGCCGAAGGGCCGCCGCGCGCTGCGGGCGCTCTTCGGCAACGGCCCTTACATCGAGGGCTGGGCCCAGTACATCACGCAGACCATGCTCGATGAAGGATTTCTGAACAATTCGCCCGAGCTTCGGCTGACTCTGCTCAAACAGGAGCTGCGGGTCGACGCCAACGCGATTATCGACATCCGGATTCAGACCGATCGCATGACGGACCAGCAGGCGATGAGCCTCATGGAGAACGATACTTTCCAGGAGCACGAAGAGGCTGTGGCGAAACTGCAGCGCGTGAAGCTCTCCTCGACGCAGTTACCGACGTATTTCGTCGGATGGCGGGACTGGCTCCGGGTTCGCGATCTTGCGAAACAAACGCAGGGCAGTTCGTTCAACCTGCACGATTTCCACGACCGGGCGCTGAAAGAGGGAGCGGTGCCCCTTCCCGTGCTCGCGCAATTGCTGACCGGAAAGAGCTTTTGAACGTCAGGAACTACCGGGCAAGGACGAGCCAGGGCAGCCGCCAGACGCTTCCGGGCCTCGGTTTCGAAGAGGCCGCAGAGATCATCGTCCACGATAAGCGGCGAGTCGGCTTTGCGCTCTATGCCTGCTACTTCGACTTCCGTTTCCTTTCGCCGCCCGCGCGCTGGATTTCTTTATATTCGCGCACAAGCTCATCCTCAGACTCAGACGCTCCCCAGGAGGCAATCATTGCGTCGAGTTCCTTCGCTGCGGCGCGCATGGCTTCGATCTCTGCCTTCCGGTTGCGCTTCTGCGCGGGGATAAAGAACCCGAGCGTCTCGCCATGCCGGGTGATGGCGAGCGGTTTTCCGCCTTCCAGGTAGCCCGCAAGATTCTCACGAAACTCACGCACACCGATTTTTTCGGTTTCCATGTTGCGTACTTTGTGTACGCACTACCATAGTTCGAACTTTGTATGCCTGCGTTGTGACGCACCTGCTT
>CAZXCO010000971.1:0-1944 GCA_964639095.1 uncultured Solibacteraceae bacterium | reverse complement strand
TCGCCAGTGTACGGGCCAAGCGTCGTTTGGTTACCGCTGCTGATGCCGGTGTAAATATCAACGGTCGGATTGATATGGGTAATCGCCAACGCGCCGAAATCAGAGAACGGTTCCGGATAGTTGAAGATGTAGGAATGTGAGTAGAAGAGATTGGCGGAGGGATCGATGAAGGATTCAACACCTTCGAGCGTCGGCCACTGGCCGAGCTTGAAATCGATACCGCCGGGCGTGAGCCATGGCGTATGGACCATCGCGTACGCCTGCACGAGGGAGAGCTGATACTTCGAGTTGATCAGGTACTCGCCTTCCTGGAGATAGTGAAGGAAGCGTGCGTCCGTGCCGAAGTCGCCTTGGATGACGAAGCCCACGTCATAGCCGGTCGCATTCGGATCGGTCTGCCGTTGGATCGTGATGAGCCCATCATTGAGCATCGGCGTATTCGCCTGCTCGTCAAACACGCGACCCCAGTTGAGACCGCTGCCAGGGCTGTCGGGATTGCCCATGATGCCGGCGTCGATTTCGCCGTTGACGGTGATTGTTGACCACCATGACGGCGGCGGTGCAGGCGGAGCTTTGCTCGTCGGCAGATCGGCGGCCGCAGCGACCCCGCCCGTCACGCCGAGTATCGTGCCCGCACAGAGCGCCGATAAAAATGAAGATCTGCGCGAAAAAGCCATTTCTTGTGCCCCCAGTAGGTACCCGTGTTCTAACATGACAAAAGTACACGGCAGCCTCGGGCAAGCAACGGAAGATCACTGTTTCCGCTTGCTTTTCAGGGGGGCGGTGCTTTCCTGCAACGGATAGTCGGTTCTCGCGCCATCTTGCCTGAGCAATTGGCAGATTTTGAACGGTTCTTAGTCGTGACGGAACTCCAGCCCCTCCGAAATTCGAAGCTTTCCGGCGTTTGTCGCCGCCTGATTCGCGAAACTTTCTGATTCGCGACTCCTCCGGTGATGGCGGTCACGCCGCTTTGAGTCTAACGATGGCCACTTAAAGACCGGCACGTAGGCCGGGCGGCAATTAAGCGCTATGATGGCATGGCCCCGATGGCGTGCCGGAACCTCACTCGGCCAGGTAAGCTTATGGAAATTCGCGAATTTCTTGATCTGTCCCACATTATTCCGCAGCTCTATTCCACCGACAAGACGCAAGCCCTGCGGGACTTGTCGCGTCGCGCTGGCGTCGCGCTCGGAATTCCGCAGGAAACGATTTTCAGTGCTATTACGGCGCGCGAAAAACTCGGCTCGACCGGGCTCGGTCACGGCTTTGCGTTGCCGCACGCGCGAATCGAAGGGCTCGACCGCTTCTTCGGCCTTTTCGCCCGGCTCGGCCGGCCGATACCTTTCGAGGCGGCGGATGAGAAACCGGTCGATCTCATCTTCTTCCTGCTGATACCGGCGAGTTCGGTCGTCAATTATGTCACCGTCCTCGCATCCATCGCGCGGCGTATCCGCGACCAGGACATCGCCAAGCGGCTGCGTCAGACAGATGATCCCGCCGTTCTTCACGCCCTTCTGACGAGCGGTCCCGAGGACGCTTGAGTCGAAGTTTCAGCCGGGTGCCAGCGCCGCGACGATGGCTTCGAGCCCGTCGGTGAGCGCGGCAGGCCCGGGCTGGAGAATCAGCGGCGATTTGATTTCGACGATCCGGCCGTTGCGCACCGCCGGGATGCCGCCAAAGCCGGGCCGCGCCCTGATTTTCTCGGGTACGACCCTCTTGCCGCACCAGGAGGCGAGGATGACGTCCGGCGCGGATTCAACGACGGCCTGCGGCGTGACGATCCGGTCCGAGGCCGCCGCCCGGGCGCGGAGGCCGGCGAAGATATCCTCGCCGCCGGCGATTTCGATCAGTTCCGAGACCCAGCCGATGCCGGAAATCATGGGTTCGTCCCATTCCTCGAAATAGACGCGCGGCTTTTGCCGCCCGCGCGCAGCAGCGGCGACA
>CAZXCO010000970.1:0-3585 GCA_964639095.1 uncultured Solibacteraceae bacterium | reverse complement strand
TGGCGAATTGATGCTGCCGATGGCATGATGATCCGGCTTGAGGAACGGGAACAGCACTCCATGGCGCGCCTGCTGCACGGCCCTCATCATGCCGTCCGATCCGATCACGATCAGGCGGTCGACGGTGTGCAGCGGAATGGTGTTCTCGCCCAGTTCGCCGCGCCCGTAGGCCGCCATCGCCTCGACGATATTGCCGACGAAGGCGCTGTCCTGCACACGGCCCGCGGTGAACCCCGGGGCTTCGTCACAGACCCACACCACGAGGTCAGCGGCCTTTTCGATCTCTTCCACCTTGTAGCGGTCGATGATCCTCTTGTAGCCCGCGAAATAGATTACGCGCGATCCCTGTTCCCGCAGTTTCTGGCCGATGGAAAACAGCACGGCATTACCGAGCCCGCCGCCGGCCAGCAGCACCGTTTCCTGCGCCGGCGTTTCGCTCGGAGTTCCCGTGGGACCCATCAGGATCACCGGCTCACCCGGTTTCAAAAGCGCACACAGATCGGACGACCCGCCCATCTCCAGCACAATCGTGGAAAGCAGGCCCCTTTCGTGATCCACCGATGCGCCGGTCAGCGCCAGACCTTCCATGCCGAGCACCGTATCTTTCGTACGCGGCGCCAGCGCTTCATAATTTTGCAGGCGGTAGAACTGGCCCGGCTTGAATGCGCGGGCCGCGATTGGCGCGCGCACGATCACTTCCACGATGTTCGGCGTCAGGCGCACGACTTCATGCACCACCGGACGCAGCTCATCGTCGAGCTTTTGCAGAAGCACCGGCGGCGCCGGTTCCGACGGCGCGCGCTTCGCCAGGATCCGCGAAACCACCGGATATCCCCGCTTGGCGCTCCCCATCGCCTTGACCACATTGCCGGAGAAGGAAGGATGCAGGTCGCCGAAGAAGCTGATGGCCCGGGCATCTTCGCGCAGCGACATCAGGACATAGGTGTTGGAGGGTTTTGAGATCCGCTCCGGCCGGACCGGCTCCCCGCTTTCGTCCACGGCCTGGAAATACCGGCCGTCGAGCGTGACATTGTGCTCGTCCTCGCGCGCGAGAACGGTGTTCGGCTGCGTTCCGGCGGCGACGAGAATGGTCTTCGCCGGCAGCACCACGGTCCCGCCCGAAGGCGCCAGCTTGCCGGTCGACTCATCGACGCGATACTTCTGGAATCGCAGAGCCTCGGCGGCTCCCGCGGCATCCACCAGAACTTCTTCCGGCGCGAGGCACTCGGCGAAGCGTACGCCTTCCTCGAAGGCCTTCGCCACTTCCTCGTGATTCAGCGTATAGCTGGGTGCATCGGTCAGCCGCCGCCGGTAGGCCACGGTAACGCCGCCCCAGGAATTCAGGAGGCGAATGAGATTCGGCTTTCTTCCCTCGCGCGCCGCTGCGGCCCGCTCCTCCTGAATCGCTCGCGCGTGCGCCAGAAATTCAGCCGCCACCACGGCTTCATCGGGAGTCCAGGACGCGCGCACGCCGGTTTCGCCGAGCTCGTCGACCAGCGTCTCGTAGCGGCGCAGGAATTTCTCCACCTGCACGGCGTAGTATGCCAGCGATTCGGTTGCCGTATCGATCGCCGTCAATCCGCCGCCGATCACCACGATCGGCATGCGGATCTGCAGGTTCGCCAGCGAATCGAATTTCGCCGCGCCGGTCAACTGCAGCGCCATCAGAAAATCCGAGGCCTGGCGCACGCCGCGCACGAGGCCGTTCTTCATCGGGATGACGGTGGGCCGCCCGGCGCCCGCGCAGAGCGCGATATGGTCAAAGCCCATTTCGAACGCGCTGTCGATCGTCAGAGTGCCGCCGAACCGCACGCCCCCATACATGCTGAATTCGCGCCGCCGTTCGATCAGAAGCCGGATCACCTTCAGGAAGTTTTTGTTCCAGCGCACCGTGATGCCGTATTCGGCGACGCCGCCGAAGCCGGCCATCACGCGCTCGTCAAGCCTCTCGTAAATCTCCGCGATGTCGTGGATCGGCTGGAAGGGAACGCGATGCCCGCGCGCATCCACGCCCGAGATTTCCGCCGGCAGCGGCTCGATCTTCAACCCATCCACCGCGGCTACCGTATGGCCGTCGTTCATCAGATGATGCGCCAGTGTGAAGCCCGCCGGGCCCAGCCCGACCACCAGAACCTTATAGCCCGTCGCCGCCCGCGGGAAAGGCCGGGCGAAGTTCAGCGGATTCCAGCGCGTCAGCAGGCCGTAAATCTCGAAACCCCACGGCAGATCCAGCACGTCCTTCAGGGATCGCGTCTCGACCTGCGGAATGTCCACCGGATCCTGCTTTTGAAACACGCAGGATTTCATGCAGTCGTTGCAGATGCGGTGCCCGGTGCCGGCGCACATCGGATTGTCGACGGTCACCACCGCGAGCGCGGCGATGGGGTTGCCATGCTCCTTCACGGTGTTCATCTCGGAGATCTTCTCTTCGAGGGGGCATCCGGCCAGTTTTACGCCGAACACGCTGGCGCGGAAGGAGCCGTCCTTTTCCCTGAGGCCGGTCGAACAACTGTCCTTGCCCTGGTTGTGGCACTTGATGCAGTAATGGGCCTGATCGAGCGCGCCCGTGAGATCCGTCCCCGGGTCGGTCAACTGAAAGCCTTCGCGATGCCGCCAGTGGTCGCTCGAGAACTGCAGTTGCACGAGTCCGTTGGCGGGGACCTCTTCGGCCGGCACCAGATGGTGCATGTCCAGCTTGTGCGGGGTCTTGAAGAGAACACCCGCGCGATGTTTTGCCTTGCCCTCGGGAGTCAGCGTGGCCCAGGCCGCATAGAGCGCCGCGAGACGAAGCGGTTCGGCGTGCTCCGCCTGCTCTTTCATCCAGCGTTCCACGTGGTCGGCGAAGTTGCGCTCGGTTAAAGGCCCGAGCAGGAAGGCCTCCAGTTGCGCCTCCACCGCCGACCCGTCGATTGCAGCCGCCTTTTCGGGCGTATATCCGGTCAGCGCCTTTCTCTGTACGAACTGCCTTTTGACCCAATAGAGCGGCGCGAGTTCGTGATGGCGGCTCTGAAGCGCATGCAGCTCCGTCTCGATGCCGAACAACTCACCCACGAAATCTTCCAGATACGGAGCCAGCTCGATCATCAGCTCCGAGGCAGGCTTCGCCGCGAGCGACGAAGGGTCGCGGCGGACGTCAAGAAGCCGCGCGTGGAGCGGCGCCGAGGCCTCCTCCAGTTCTTTCAGGAAGACGGCGTCGAGTTTCGCCAGGCCCTCGTGGGCGTACAGGTCATCAAAGGAAATTCCGAACGACAGGGTAAGGTTCTTCACAGGTTTGTTCTGGCCCGCCCGTTACAGACGGAGCCCCGAGACTCTATTCATAGTTTGCCAGACAGGCCGCGGCGCCGCTCAAAAACCCTCCCATACATAAGAAAGAAAATGACGTACGTCGCGGAACCCGCAGCGCTCGTAAAGGCGGATTGCGTCCGAATTCGAGCTGGTGACCGTCAGGCTGATTCGCCTGGCCCCATGCATGCGAAGAGCGTTGATCGATTCGCGGAGCAGTTCATAGCCGACGCCGCGGCCCTTCATATCCGGTATGACGCAAAGCTGCGTGATATGCCCGACCTGGTCGTCGACGAAGCTGAC
>CAZXCO010000969.1:0-1969 GCA_964639095.1 uncultured Solibacteraceae bacterium | reverse complement strand
GCAGCCCGAGCGTTTCGTTTACATGGCGTTGAACAAACCCGATTGCGTGGTGAGTACCGCGAGCGATCCGCAGCATCGGACAACCGTCCTCGATCTGCTCCATGGTGTCCGGCAGCGGGTCTATCCGGTCGGCCGTCTCGATTACCACAGCGAGGGGCTCATCCTGCTGACCAACGACGGTGAGTTCGCAAATGCGATTACAGCGGCGCGCAGCCACGTCCCCAAGACTTATCTGGTCAAATCAAAGGGGCAACTTTCGCCCGAAGCGGAAGAGCAGTTCCGGACGGGCGTTCCCATTCACGGGCGGCGTACGGCACCGGCCGGGCTGCGTCTGTTGCGCCGCGGGGAGAATCCCTGGTATGAGGTCCGGCTGATTGAGGGACGGAATCAGCAGATCCGGATCATGTTCAAACACCTCGGCCATCTGGTCGAAAAACTGCGCCGCGTGCGCATCGGGAGCGTCGAGCTGGGATCTCTCAAATCCGGAGAGTTCCGTTATCTCGCGCCGGACGAGGTGCGAAAATTAATGCGGATGGCAAGCGGGAGTGCCGGTGGCAGGCGAGAATCTTCTTCAGATCGCTAAGACGATCGCGGTAGTGGGGCTTTCGAGCCGGCGCTCGCGGCCGAGCTACGGCGTCTCCGAGTACATGCAGTCCATGGGTTACCGCATCATTCCGGTGAATCCCAACGAGACGGAGATTCTGGGCGAGAAAGTGTGGCCTTCGCTGGAGGATATCCCCGAGCCGGTCGACATCGTGGATATTTTCCGCCGCTCGGAGTTCGTTCCGGAGATTGTGGACGCGGCCATTCGCATCGGCGCCAAAGCGGTCTGGATGCAGGAAGGCGTGATCCACGAAAAAGCGGCGGACCAGGCAAGGGTGGCCGGTCTGGAAGTCGTCATGGACCGGTGCATCCTCAAAGAGCACCGCAAGATGATCGCCCGCCAGGAGGAAGCCGGAATCCGGAAGCAGCCCTGAAAGTGCCGGTGACGCCTCAGGCGTCGTCCGGCACAAGATCCCGCAGATTCGTCAGGTGCATCGGCTGGAAAATTCCGCTCGACCATCTGGTTCCGTTCGAGAAGCGGATTCCGACAAAGTAGCCAAAGTCCCGGTAGATGCAATAAGCGACATGCCCGGAAAATCGTACGGTTTCTCCGCCCGGGACCAGCATCGAGATGGCGGCTCCGGGTGGAATCGACTCTTCAACCTGCACGCAGGCTCCCAGCGAGGAGATATCTTCGAGCACGGCCTCCACGCTCCGCGGACTGGCCGCACCGGCGGCCCAGTCGACCTGGATCAGGTCGGAGCATAGAAAGCGGCTTTCGAAACGCCGTTCCATCATGCTCTACTATCGGCCGGAAGCGCCGGCGGGTTTAGGGATAACTGGCGATATTATCGTCCGTATGACCGTCTCGGCTGTCTGCGCGTGTCTGGCGGTATCGGGACTGGCCTTCGCTCAGGAAGCGGCGAACAGACCCGCGTTCGAGGTGGCGTCCATCAAGCCTCGACGGCGCCATGGTGCGATACCGGAACACGACTTTGAAGGATTGTATTCGGGCTGCGTATCGTCTGCGGGACTTTCAGATCCAGGGGCCTGAATGGCTCAACAGCGCCCGTTTCGAGATCACCGCCAGGCTTCCCGCGGGTTCGTCACCCGATCAGATACCGGAAATGATGCAGTCATTGCTTGCGGAAAGATTCAAGCTGTCTGTCCGGCGCGATGTGACCGAGCGGTCTGTTTACGCTCTCGTCGCGGGAAAGAGCGGGCCGAAGCTGAAGCCGGCCAGAACCCGCACCGGTACACAGCCCGAAACCGCTTTGGGACCGGATGGCAAGCCAAGGGCGTTGATGATGATGAGATTTGCTGCTTCCGGTCTCAACCTGAGCGCACCCTCCGCCAGCCTGGTGGATTTGCTGTCGCGATTTACGGTACGACCGATCGTTGACATGACGGGCGTGGAAGGCCAGTA
>CAZXCO010000968.1:0-1743 GCA_964639095.1 uncultured Solibacteraceae bacterium | reverse complement strand
GGCGCCGCATCGGACGGTCATCACGGAAAACGAAGTCAATACTTCCTCCGGCATTCCTCTCCTCGATCGCATTCCGTACCTCGGCGCCGCTTTCGGCACGAAGACCAGATCGAAGGACCGGACCGAGCTGATCGTTTTTCTTACGCCGCACGTGATTTACGACACGACGCAGATTGCCGACGCGACGAACGAACTGAGGCAAAAGGTGCGCGATCTTCGAAAGATGATCAAGGACCAATAGCCTTCCTCGCACGGTAGAATAAGCGCGCTTGCATGCATTCGCAGCGCCCGCATCCGATGACCAGTGGATGCTGGTCCGAAACGCCCGGCAACTGCTGACGCTGCACGGGCCAACCGGACCCCGGAGCGGGTCCGCCATGAACGATCTGACGATCCTGCCCCGCGGCGCCCTGCTGATTCGCAACGGAATCATCGAAGACGTCGGGCCGGGCCGCAGGGTCGAGAATCTCGCCGGAGCCCGGCGGGCTCGCGAAATCGATGCCACAGGCCGCGTGGTGATGCCCGCGTTCGTGGATCCGGACGTGGCTCTGATCAGACCCGGGTGCGCGACGGGGTATTCGCATGAGGGCCGCGACCCGCGCACGGCGATACGGCTGATGTCCCGCCGGAGAGTCCTCGCGCGCGCATCCGCAATGTCTGCTGAATGCGCACGCTACGGCTGCCTGACCGTCGGGGCGCACACCCGCTGGGCGGAGGACCTGCAGAATATCGGCAAGGTTCTGCGCGTGCATCAGGCGCTGCAGTCGAGGCCGCTGCGCGTCCGCTCGATCTTTTCCCCGCGGATTCCGGCAGGCAGCCCGGGCGAGCGCTCACAGGCGCTGGAGGCGCTCACAAAGAAATGGCTTCCCGCGGTTCGCAACAAGAAGCTGTCTTCCGTGGTCGAACTGACGGTGGGCAGCGCTGAATCGCGCGCTGAATCGGGCTTCGATACTACGACGCTGCGGGAGGCCGCGGTGGCGGCGGCAAGCCTCGGCTATGCGCTCCGGCTGCGCTCGCTTTGCCCTCTCGAACCCGCCCAGCTCGAACTGGCGCTGGCAGCGGGAGCGCTCGGCATCATCGCTCCGATCGACGCCTTTCGCGCCTTCGTCAGCCCTCTCTCAGCGGTCGGTTGCATCCGGGTGATTCCGGCGTCGGAAGGCTTCGACGATCCGGCTCATGCAGCTCCCGCCATCCGCGGCGCCATCGACGCGGGCGCCGCAATCGCCCTCACATCGAGCTACCGGCTCTCGGGCGCCTCCTCGCTCAATTCGCAATACCTGCTGTATCTCGCGGTGCATCATCTCAAGCTCACCGCCGAGGAGGCGATCACCGCAACGACCTGGAACCCGGCCTGCTCGCTGCGCCTGTCACGCGTGACCGGATCGCTGGAACCGGGAAAGTCGGCTGACCTGCTGCTGATGGAAGTGCCCGATTACCGGGAACTGGCTCGCCGCGCCGGGCACCACGATGTCAGTCTTGTCATGCGGGCCGGGCAGATCGTGCATCGGACCCCCGCATTAAGCGTGGATTAAAGAACGCAACGGCGTTTCCCGATAAGCGTCTCCGGTGACGAGGTGAAAATGAACCGGACTATCCTGGCTTTTTCCTTTATTTCCACATTGCTTGTCGCGCCCGTGTTCGGCCAGTACGACCGCACTTATCAATACGGACGCCCTTATCGAAATCAATACGACCGCCCTTATGGAGATCGGGATTACGCGCGGCAGGACCGCGGCGTGTTCG
>CAZXCO010000967.1:0-2139 GCA_964639095.1 uncultured Solibacteraceae bacterium | reverse complement strand
GCTCGAAGCCTGGAACTGCGTCATAGCGCCTTCACCCGTGATGGCTTCGATGCGGCGGACGCCGGCGGAAATGCTGCTTTCGGAAACGATCTTGAAAACGCCGATGTCGCCGGTGCGGGTGACGTGGGTACCGCCGCAGAGCTCTTTGCTGAATTCCGGGATCGAGACAACCCGGACCTGTTCGCCGTACTTCTCGCCGAATAACGCCATGGCGCCGGTCGAGATGGCCTGATCGATCGGCATCACGTCAGTCGTGACCGCCGTATTGCGCAGGATCTGCTGGTTCACGAGTCGCTCGACCTCCAGAATTTCCGCGGGGTCGAGCGCGGCATAGTGGGTGAAATCGAAGCGCAGGCGCGGCGGCTCAACCACGCTGCCGGCCTGTTTGACATGCGGCCCGAGGACCTGGCGCAGCGCAGCGTGCAGGAGGTGGGTCGCGGTGTGGTTGCGCATCGTGGCCCAGCGCTCCGGAATGCCGACTTCCGCGCGAAGCTCATCTCCCTGGTGGATGGCGGCGAGAGTGCGAATTCTGTGGACCGTGAGCCCGGGGACCGCCGGGCGCGTATCCTCCACAGCGGCCACGACTTCACCGGTGTGCGCGTTGTAGAGCTGCCCGCGATCGCCGACCTGACCACCGGTCTCGGCATAGAAGGGCGTCCGGTCGAGCACAAGCTCGGCTTCGATGCCCGCGGGCAACTCGTTGACAAGCTGCTGATCGATGAGCATCCCCTCCACGGTCGAAACGGCGTCCAGCCGGTCGTAGCCCAGGAAGTGCGTGCGGCCTTTTTCCAGCAGTTGCTGGTATGCCGGGGCGATCGCGCCCTTTTCCCCGCCCTTCCAGCTGGCGCGGGCGCGCTCGCGCTGGAGACGCATTTCGGATTCGAAGGCCTCGCGATCGATGGCGACGCCGCGCTCGCGGGCGATGTCCTCCTGCTCGTCGAGCGCGAGGCCATAGGTGTCGTAGAGCTTGAAAGAAACGGCGCCGGGAACGGTCCCGTTCGCGAGCTTCGAAATTTCATCGCTGAAGACTTTTTCGGCGACCAGGAATGTAGTGGCGTAGCGGTGCTCTTCGTCCTTGACGACGCGCGCGACACGCTGCACCGATTCCATCATCTCGGGATAAGCGCTTTGCATCAGCTCTGCGACAAAGCCTGTGAGCTCGTAGAGATACGGATCCTGCTTTCCGATCAGGCGCGCGTTCCGCATGGCGCGGCGCATGATCTTCCGCAGCACATAGCCGCGGCCATCGTTCGACGGGAGGATGCCGTCGTGGATCAGAAACGCCGTGGCGCGCGCGTGATCGGCGTTGATGCGCAAGGCGGTGTCAATTTTCGGATCGGCGCCGTATTCAACGCCGCAGAGCTCTCCGGCGCGTTCAACCACGGGGAGAAGCAGGTCGCAATCGTAGTTTGAGAGCTTGCCCTGCAGGATCGCGGCGAGGCGCTCCAGTCCCATCCCTGTGTCGATCGAGGGGCGCGGCAGCGGCGCCATCGTTCCCGACGCGTCGCGATTGTACTGCATGAACACGAGATTCCAGATTTCGACAAAGCGCCCGCCCCCGTCGAGCGGGAACTCTTCGCTTTCACGGCCCGGCTCGGCGGCTTCGGGCCCGAGATCGTAGTGGATTTCCGAACACGGTCCGCAGGGACCGGTGTCGCCCATCTGCCAGAAGTTGTCTTTCTCCCCGAGACGGAAGATGCGCGATTTGGGGACGCCGGCGACTTCCTGCCACAGACGCTCCGCTTCGTCGTCCTCGCGGAAAACCGTGATGTAGAGACGGTCTTTGGGGAGACCGTAGTCCCTGGTGATGAGCTCCCAGGCGAAGGCGATGGCGTCCGCTTTAAAGTAATCGCCGAACGAAAAGTTCCCCAGCATCTCGAAGAAGGTGTGGTGCCGGCGCGTGTAGCCCACGTTTTCGAGATCGTTGTGCTTGCCGCCGGCGCGGACGCACTTCTGCGAAGAGGCGGCCCGCGTGTAGTCGCGCGTCTCGAGCCCCTGGAAAACTTCCTTGAACTGATTCATCCCGGCGTTGGTGAAAAGCAGCGTCGGATCGTTGGCCGGCAGAAGCGGGCTCGAGCGAACGATGCGATGGCCGCGGGCCTGAAAGAAGTCGAGGAAGCGCTGACGGATATTGTTGCC
>CAZXCO010000966.1:0-1609 GCA_964639095.1 uncultured Solibacteraceae bacterium | reverse complement strand
GTCCGCGTTCCACGGCCCGAAGTCTCCGTCGCTGTGGATCAGGCCAGGCGGTTTGGCATTTTCCAGCTCGGCATGGAATGTCATGGCCCTTCGAATCCCCACGCTGTGCAGCGTGAGCTGACGGATATCGAAGACAAGCGGTTCCTTCGACGGATCCGACGGAAGCGTTTCCAGCCTGGCGCCATTGGCCACAACCTCTTCGAGGACAAAAGGAATTTTCGGCGGCTTACCGGAGTTCCCGGCCTTCGGGGCGGCCCCGTTTCCACGCGCCTCTTTCGGCGGTATCTGAATCCGGAGTCCTTCGAGCGTCAGCTTCCGGATGTGCTTTGTCGAGTGGAACAATCCGGCCAGACGGGCGTCGATCGTGAATCGTTGAATCGAGATCAGCGGCGGCAGGTTCCCGCGACGTGACAGGTGAAGGACCAGCCGGTCCCCTGTCGCCCGGACCGTCGGGAACAGCGAGATGTGCAAATTCCCAAGTTCGACGTCGCTCTTGTAGCGCTGCCGGAGAGTCGAAACCACCCAGGAGCGGGCAATCGGATCGAAGCGATAAATCACCAGGCAGATCGCGCCCGCAACTGCCACCAGAACGCCCGCGGCGATCCAGAGGGAAATCCGAACGCGGCGGGAAGCCGTCACGCCCGGACTTCAGAGCAGATCAGTTGCCGTAGACGCGCGGAGCCAGCCGTTGCGGGTGGGCCGACGCGGCTTTCACGTGCGAGGGAACGCTGTTCACGAGCGTTTCGATCTGAGCCTCGGGGACAGATAAAGACACATCGACCGCCGGACCGTTGGTCGATAACTGTAATGGCTGTAACAATTCAATCAGTTCGGCCAGACTCGCATTCCGCCGGGAGGCATCCGTCGAGGCCAGCACGTTCAGCCCGAGTTTGATGACCGCACCGAGCGCCGCGGCATTCTGGGGATCGTTTGTCAGGGCCTGGCCGGTGAAGACCACGTTATCGGCCAGTTTCACGCCCCCACTGAACGACTGGATGCTCTTCAGGATTGGCAGCGCCTGCGCAACCGGTGCCGGTGCACCCGGCGCGGGAGTCGCCGGGACCAGAGACGCGACCGGAACCAGGCTCACCACCCATTCGTCCTGGTTCTCGCTCAGATCGTTCACTTTCGTGGCCAGTGCGGAATCGATCGAATTCGTGCCGCTGCTGCGATCGATCGCGGCCCGGACGGAAGCCAGATCACCCGCCACGGCAATGGAATTTCCGAGGAATGCAACCGCATGCGTGACCTTCTGTCCGGCCGGCGTCACGCTGATCAGGGTCGCGCCGCCGTACGTCTGAACCTGAGCGTGCGACTGCAGCGCGGCCACAAACCGGTCGACCGGGAAATTGCCGCGAGCCAGCAGCAGCCCCGTGGAATGTGCCGCGTCTCCCGGAGTCGCCATCAGAATCTCGGACACGTCCTGCAGGGGATTGAAGCCGGTCGCATCGAAAAGCTTCTGCGCGTGGTCAGCCGCTCCGATCTTCGAGATCACGAACTGTCCCAGTGGGCTGATCCGTGCACTGGTAACGTTAATCCCCGCGAGGACCTTCGCATCCGGCATGACGAGATTCATCAACTGCGGATCCGCGCCGAACAACGCGCTGCC
>CAZXCO010000965.1:0-1616 GCA_964639095.1 uncultured Solibacteraceae bacterium | reverse complement strand
GAATCCGCTTCCTCGGAAACCTGGACCCCGACAACCTGAAGAAGGTCCGCGACTACGCGAAAAACCTGAACATCGATCTCGAAATCGGCATGAAGTCGATTTGCCCGACATCGACGATGTTCGAGGCCGCGCAGGGCACGGCGGAAGAACAGCTCGGCCGCATGATCAAAGCCGCCAGCATTATCGGATCGCCGATCGTCCGCTGCGTTCTCGGCAGCGCCGCCGAGCGCAACGGCAAAATTCCGCTCGAAGGCCACATCGAAAACACGATCCAGGTTCTGAAGAACCTCCGCAGCCAGGCGACGGACGCCAACGTCAAAATCGCCATCGAAAATCATGCCGGCGACATGCAGGCGCGCGAACTGAAAGGTCTGGTTGAAGGCGCGGGGCGCGATTTCGTCGGCGTCTGCATCGATTCCGGCAACCCCCTGTGGACGCTGGAAAGCCCGCACCTCACGCTCGAAACCCTCTACCCCTATGTCCTGACCAGCCACGTGCGCGATTCTCAGGTCTGGATGACGCAGGCTGGCGTGGCCGTGCGCTGGTGCAGAACGGGCGAGGGCAATATCGATATCGACGGCTACATCCGGCGTTACCTGGAGTTGTGCCCCGGCCGCGCGCTTTCCGCCGAAATCATCGTAACCCCCAGGCCGCGCGTGTTCGCGATTCATGACGCGAGATTCCTGGAGGCGTACAAGGCGACGCCCGCCGGGGAATACCAGCGTTTCCTCGATCTCGCCGAAAAGGGCGTTCCGCCCCCCAGCGCACAGACGAGCCCGGAACCGCAGGCGCAACGCCTCGCCACGCAGCGCGAAGATCTCGAAGTCTCCATCCAATACACAAAGAAGCTCCTCAACTTATGAAAAACGCCTATCGAGCCGACCACGTCGGCAGCTTTCTGCGCCCATCGGCGCTTCTCGCCGCGCATGCCGCGAACGATCCAGGATTGCGCGACCTTGAAGACCACGCCATTCGCGGCGTGCTCCAGCGTCAGGCCGATCTCGGCTTCACCATCAGCACCGATGGCGAATTCCGCCGCAGCACTTTCATGAGCGATTTCACGGACTCGGTGGACGGTTTCGCGCTCGGTGAAGAGGCGCTCGGCTATTCCTGGAAAAAGGATTCGTCGACCGCAACCGCGCCCAGTCATATCCCCGGCGTGGTTACGGGCAAGCTGAAACAGCGCCGGCGGCTCACTCAGCTCGAAACTCCCTTTACGCTCGCCAACAGCCGGACCGACGTCAAAGTCACGCTGCCGAGTCCCAATCAGTTCCCCTACATTTCCTTCAAAAAGGGCGTGACGGACAAAGTGTACACCTCGCGATCGGAAATGCTGGCGGACATCGTCTCGATCCTCAAAGGTGAAGCTGCTGCGCTCGCGGCCGACGGGGTTCACTACATCCAGATCGATACGCCGCGCTACTCCTACTTCATCGATCCCAAATGGCGCGAATGGGTGCGGACGGAAATCGGCGTTGATCCCGATGCCGCGCTCGATGAGGCCATTGCCGCGGACAATGCCTGCTTCGATGCCGCGCGCAATTCAGGCGCGACCCTGGCGCTCCATCTCTGCCGCGGCAACAATCGCGGCAACTGGTATGCGCAGGGTGGCTATG
>CAZXCO010000964.1:0-3022 GCA_964639095.1 uncultured Solibacteraceae bacterium | reverse complement strand
GCTGATTACGGATGAGGGACGCCGGTTCGAGATCGTTCCGGCCGGCTATCACGGCCGCCTCTTTGCCGAAGTCGTGCCGCGCACTTTCAGCGTGGTGGTCCGGGAAGGCGACCGCCTCTCGCAGTTACGTCTTTTTCAGGGAGATTACGCGCCCTCCGACGCCGTGCTGCGGCAACTGGAGAGCGAAGAGACGCTGGTGTATCTTCCGGACGAGACGCGCGCCGAACCGGACATTCAGAACGGCCTGCGGCTTTCCGTCGATCTCGCGGGGGACGGCCCTTCGAGCGTGATCGGATACCGCGCCCGGAAGCATGCGCCCCTGATCGATCTCGCCCTCGTCCATCATTACGATCCGGGCGAATTCTGGGACCCGATCCGGAGCAACGACCGCCGTACCCTGATCCTCGATCCCGAGGATTTCTACATCCTGGCTTCGCGCGAGCGCGTCCGGATCCCGGCGCAGTACGCCGCCGAAATGGTGCCCTTCGACGCCACCGTCGGAGAGTTCCGCATCCACTATGCAGGTTTTTTCGATCCGGGCTTCGGCTACGGCTCGGGTGATATCAACGGCACGAGAGCCGTTCTCGAAGTGCGCTCCCACGAAGTCCCGTTCATCATGGAGGACGGACAGGTAGTCGCGAGTCTGATTTTCGAGCGGCTGCTGGAGCGCCCGCGCGTCCTCTATGGCGAGGGCATCGGTTCCTCCTACCAGCGGCAGGGGCTCAAGCTGAGCAAACATTTCCGCAGCGGGGCCCATGCTCCCCATCCCCGCGGCGCTCACTCGTAGAAATTCGGATCGCCTTCCGGACGCGTCTTCCAGCGGCGATGAATCCAGAGCCACTGGTCCGGAGCCTCCCGGATGGCCGCTTCGACGGCGCTCTGAATCCGCCGCGTATCCTCCACGGCATCGCCGGTGATCTCGATCTCGGGATAGAACCGCAGAACATACCGGCGCTCCTCGCTGTTCCAGAGCGCGAAGCCCGGAATCACGGCGGCTCCGCTGCGCGCCGCCAGTCGCGCAAAGGTGAGGTTGGCGCAGGCGGGCGTTCCGAAGAACGGTACGAAGGCGCCGTTCTCCGCCGCACTGTTCTGATCCACCAGAATGCCCGCCGGTTCGTTCCGCCCCAGCGCCTGGAAAATGGATCGCGCAAAATCGCGCTTCGAAAGCAGCGTATTTCCCGAAAACGCGCGACGCTCTTCGACAATGCGGTCGATCAGCGGATTATCCAGTGGCCGCACGACCACCTTCATCGGCTCGGTCAGCAGCGCGTGGGCGTAGGCGCTTAACTCCCAGTTGCCGAGATGGGCCGTGGCGAAGAGGACTCCGTTGCCCCGCTCTTTCGCCCGCCGATAATGCTCGAATCCGTCATACCGGATCCAGTCCTGCACGTTCGCTTTCGTGATGCGGGGAAAATGCGCAAAGGCGACCAGCAGCCTTCCAATCGAGGCGAAAACGCCGTCTGTGGTCCGCCGCCGCCATGCGGCGTCTTTTTCCGGATACGCCGCGCGCAGATTTCGCTCCGCAATGCGGCGCAGGCGGGGGATGGCGAGATCGAGCAGGGCTGCCGAGCGCGCTCCCAGCCAGTCCGCCACCGGCCGCGGCGAATATTCAAGGGCCGCCATCAGAATGCGCGCCGCACCCGCTTCAAGAGCGTTGCGGAAGGCCGACCGGTTGCGCAATCTATTCGATCCAGCCGCCACCGGCAACAAGGTCGTCCGAATAGAACACGGCGGCCTGGCCGGGTGTCACGGCCCTCTGCGGCTCATCGAAGCGCGCCTCGGCGCGGGTTTCCGACAACGGATACAGCGTGGCCCATGCCGGAACGTGGCGGTTGCGGATGCGTACCCGCACGCGCGCCGGCGTGGAGAGTCCGGGCCAGGAAAGCCAGCGGATATCGCGCGCGACCAGGCCGGGGCGCAGCAGATCGTCGTTGGATCCGACCGTCACCCGCCGGGTCGCCGGATCGGTGGCGATGACGTAAAGCGGCTCCTTCGCGGCGATCCCCAACCCTTTCCTTTGCCCCACCGTGAAATGGTGCGCGCCCGCATGACGCCCCAGCTCCCGGCCTTCCGTATCGACGACCGCGCCTTCGGTTGCGGCGGGCTGGATGCCCTTCTCGCGCAGGTAGGCGTCCATGAAAGCGGCGTAGTCGCCATTGGGCACAAAGCAGATTTCGTAACTCTCGTGCTTCTTCGCGACGGGCAGGTCGAATTCGGCCGCGAGCGCGCGGACCTCGGCTTTGGTCATGCCACCGAGCGGAAACAGCGTGCGCGCAAGCTGCTCCTGCGTCAGACCCCAGAGGAAGTAGGTCTGGTCCTTGCAAACGTCGACGGCGGTCCGCATTTCATAACGGCCGGTCGCGGGATGGCGCGTGATCCGCGCGTAATGGCCGGTCGCGACGGCCTGCGCTCCCACCGAGTCGGCCAGCGCGAGGAACTGATCGAACTTGATGAAGGTGTTGCACAGCGTGCAGGGCATCGGCGTGCGGCCCGCCAGATACTCCTCGACGAAGGGCTCCACTACGTTTTTCTCGAACTGGCGCTCCAGATTGACAACGTAATAGGGAATGCCCACATGCTCCGCCACGCGACGCGCATCGTAGACGTCGTCCAGCGAACAGCAGCGGCCCGTGGCGGCTTCCGTCGAGAGGTCGGGCAGCCGGCGCTGGTTCCAGAGCTGCATCGTGAGGCCCGCCACGTTGAAGCCTTCCCGCTTGAGAAGAGCGGCGACGGTGGAGCTGTCCACGCCGCCCGACATCGCGACGGCGACCAGGCCCGAAGAGGCGCTCATTCCGCCACCGCGCGCGCTGCGGGCGAAATGCGCCGCAGATGAGCCACGCCGTCCGCTACTGCCTCGATCAACCCGTCGACCTCGCTTTCCGTATTTTCAGGTCCGAGCGAGAACCGGACACTGGATCGCGCCTCTTCCGGAGTCAGTCCCATGGCCAGCAGAACGTGCGACGGCTCGACGGCGCCGCTTGAACAGGCCGACCCGCTCGACACTGCGTATCCGCGCAGATCG
>CAZXCO010000963.1:0-3992 GCA_964639095.1 uncultured Solibacteraceae bacterium | reverse complement strand
GTACCGGGGGGCTCCGAAGTACATGGAGTGGTACGGCGCATTCGGCCTCATGGTGACGCTCGTCTGGCTGTACATGGAGATCATCCGCCTCCTGTCCAAACTGCGCGAGGAACGGTAAGGAGCGCCTCTTCATTCAGCGGGGCAGGTGTCTGCCCCGCGGCCTTCCTCTCCGGCGGGAAAACTTCTACGGATTCGCGTCGATGCTCTTTTCCAGCCGGTCCAGCGTCTGCATTGCCAGGTGACACTGCGCGATGCTCGCGTTGGGCTCACGGCCTTCCTTGATCGCCGCGAAAAATTCCCGATCCTGCAGTTCGATGCCGTTCATCGAAACGGCCACGCCCTTGAGATCGATCGGATTCTGATCGCCGTCGACCAGATCGTCGTATCTCGCGATATAGGTCCCGTTGTCGCAGATGTAGCGGAAGAACGTGCCGAGCGGCCCCTTGTTGTTGAACGACAGCGCGAGCGTGCAGACCGGTCCCGACGGCACTTTGAGCTGAATGCTCATATCCATCGCGATCTTCAGTTCCGGATGGATCGGGCCCTGCAATCCGTTGGCGCGATGGGCGACTTCACCTGTCTGGTACTGGAACAGATCCACCGTGTGACAGGCGTGATGCCACAACAGGTGATCCGTCCAGCTCCGGGGTTTTCCCGCAGCGTTCATGTTGGTCCGGCGGAAGAAGAACGTCTGCACATCCATGGACTGAATCTTCAGTTCGCCCGCCAGAATCTTTTTGCGGATCCATTGATGGCTCGGATTGAAGCGGCGGGTATGGCCGCCCATCGCGATCACTCCGGTTTCCTTCTGCACCTGGAGCAGCCGTTCGGAGTCTTTCAGGGTGTCGGCGATCGGGATTTCGATCATGACGTGCTTGCCGGCGCGCATGCACTGCTCAGCCTGCGCGGCGTGCATCTGCGTGGGAGTTGCCAGGATCACGGCTTCGACGCCCGGCTGTTTCAGGCTCTCAGCCAGATCGCCCGTCCAGTGAGGAATGCCGAATCTCTTTGCGACTTCCTCGGTGCCGGCCGGATTGCCTCCCGCCAGAGTGGCCACTTCAATGCCCTCGATATTCGAGAGCGCTTCGAGATGTTTGATGCCGAACGCCCCTTGTCCGGCAACGCAAATTTTCATGTTTTCGACCTCAGCTACCGAGTATACTGGCCAGCTATTGCCTTCCCGCAGAACGCCCGCCGCGGGTCACAAAGCGCCACGCAATCGCAACTGAAGTCACTGAGAGCGAAGTCCCTCCGAGCAGGAGAAACAGGACCAGGACATCCCAGGCCGGGCGGTGTTTGTAGAGCGCGGGCAGATTGATCGAGTGCAGTCCGTGATACAGCCAGCGCTCCGGCCACCTCTCCGCGCTGTAGCTGCCAACGATGCGTGCGGTGCGCGGGTCGATGTAGAAACTGCTCTGCTGCGGGTCCCGGAGCCGCACAAACAGGACCGGCAAAGGCAGTTCATGATGCCGGTCGAGATAGTGGGCATCGTACTCGCGGAGAAAACGCGCTTCGGCGAGCCCCGTGGGCTGGCTCGCCCTGTTCACCAGATCGAGCAGCCAGGCGTGATCCAGCTCCGCCGCAGGAGGCCCGTTCACCGGAATCACCCGGGACTGTTCCGCATTGTCTGTGGCCACATAGAACGGCTTTCCGCCCACTGTCACAAACTCCAGCTCCCTGATCGAAAGCGTGGAGCTCACTTGATCAAGCGCCTCGCGCGGACTCTTGCCGGCGAAAGCTTCGAACTCGAACGAATCACCTCCCAGCACCTCGGGGATACGGGGATCTTCGCCGGTAATCTTCAAAGGGAACGGATCCATTGAGAGCATGCCGCTGAAGGCCCACGTGCAGGCGAGAAAACCGAAGAACAACCCGAGCGTCATGTGCAGCCGCTTCATGCCTCGGAACGGAATCCGCCGCCGCGGCGAGTAGAGTGAAAAGCCCGCGAACAGGCCCAGCAGCGCGACCACTGTCGCCGCGCCGGAAAGCCAGATCACGATACGGCTCCAGAGCGGCCCGTTCTTTCGCAGCGGCGTGAAATACAGCCAGTGCGCGACCGGCCCGAGATATCCGAAGATTCGCGACCACCGCGTCGTGTACTGGATCACTTCGCCGGTCGCGCGGGGCACATAGACCTGTTCTCCGTCCGGCCATGAATACTTTGTGATCGGCTCGTAGTTGTAATAGAGGCCGCCCACGGTCCACTGGTCTTCGGAAGACATCTCCTCGACTCTGGCGCTAGACGCCGGCTGCCCTGTCCAGGCGGCTGCCGTGCGCAGGTTCAGCTCCGGAGGGAATTTTGTCTGCGGCTGACCATCGTCTGCATACACGTATGCTCTTGCTTTGCCCAGCCGGAACCAGTAGGCGGGCCTTCCGTCGAACATGCGCAATCGCACTTCGTCGGGTTCACCTCGCGTCTTCAGACTGACCCATGCCTCGGCCGCAGTCAGTCGAATCCGCGAGGCGTCGATCGGCTTTGCGTGTGCGAGACGATTCGCGGGTTTGATTTCCGGGTAATCGCAATACATCATGAAAATCCCGGAAACGAACCACCAGGCGAAGAGGACACAGAAGGCCGTGCCGGTCCAGCGATGACAGAGGATGGCGAATTTCTTCAGTCGCGTGAGCCTATCATAGCCAGCAGAAAAGCGCCAACAAAGAGCGCTGCCGGGAAACTACGTCGACGGGGTCAGGACGCACGCTGGAAGGCGTGCGCCATGCCATTGCCTGGTTGACTTCGTGCGTGTCCTGGAGACTCGCGCAGCGAACAACGCAACACGTTGTGGTTCAATTGTTTCAGGCCCGTAGAACGCGTATTTCAACTGGATTTCACGCACCCGTTTTGTGCTAGACTACCTCCTGTTCGCAGATGGAAGCAGCGGGAAACCGGCCATCCAGCAGTTAAATTTCCGGGACAGTCTGGCTGAGGTGTCGGCCTCAAAATTTGGAGCTGTTCAGCTCCTGAGGAGAAGTGTTGTCGTTGTGAGTGGGGATCATCGCAGTCCGTGGGAGCTGATCAAAGAACAGCTCCAGAGAACACTCAGCACGGAGAGTTTCGAGAACTGGATCGCGCGCACGCAGTTCGCCGGCGTCGAGGGGAAGACCCTGCTGGCTACTGTGCCGGATCGTCAGACTGCCGCTTTTCTGGTCGAGGAATATGGGTCCCAAATCAACGCACTCGCTGTCGGCCTGGGGCTCGGTCTCGAGCGCGTCGATTTCACCGCGGAATCTGCAGTCCGGACGCCGGGAGCGCCGGGAACCGTACCGGGTTTTCTGAACGGCGAGGCGCACAGCGAAATCGAATCACCGATCCTCCTGAACCCGAAATTCACTTTCGAGTCCTTCGTCGTAGGCTCATGCAACCAGTTTGCTCATGCGGCGGCTCAATCGGTCGCCATGAACCCGTCGCGCAGCTATAATCCGCTCTACATCTACGGCGGAGTCGGGATGGGCAAGACCCACCTCATGCACGCAATCGGGCGCGCCCTGATGGCGCGCGGCCGGATGAAAATCATCTACACCACAAGCGAGCGTTTCACGAACGAAGTCGTGACCGGCATCAAGCACGAGCGCATGCCGCAACTCCGGGCGCGATACCGGACGGCCGACGTGCTGCTGATCGACGATATCCAGTCGCTGGGTTCGAAGGAACGAACGCAGGAGGAATTTTTTCACACGTTCAACGAGCTCCACGACGCGCAGAAGCAGATCGTCATTTCGAGCGACTGCCCTCCGCGGGAGATCACCGGTCTGGTGGAACGGCTGCGCTCTCGTTTTGAATGGGGTCTGATGGCCGATATCCAGCCCCCGGACCTCGAAACCAAGATGGCGATTCTGGAGAAGAAGGCCGAGTCCGTCGGCATCAGCCTGCCGCCGGACGTATGCGCCTTCATCGCTCAGAAGACCAAGTCCAATGTGAGGGAGCTCGAAGGCGCGCTGGTCAAGCTGACGGCGTATTGCTCGCTGACAGGGACATCCGTGAGCATCGCCAT
>CAZXCO010000962.1:0-1738 GCA_964639095.1 uncultured Solibacteraceae bacterium | reverse complement strand
GTCTGAACCAGCCGGGTATCGTCAGCGAGATCGTGGCTGGTGTCCTCATCGGGCCGAGTGTCTTCGGATGGCTGAAACCGAGTGAGTTTCTGTCGGCGATGTCGGATCTCGGCGCGATGTTTCTCCTTTTTCGCGTCGGTCTCGAAGTCAAGTCATCCGAGCTGGTGCGAGTCGGCCTCACCGCCACAGTTGTTGCCTTCTCCGGCGTCGTTGTGCCCTTCATTATGGGCGCAGCCATTCTGCTTTTCCGGGGCGCGCCGCTCAACGAGGCGATTTTTGTGGGCGCCGCCATGGTGGCGACGAGCGTCGGCATCACGGCTCAGGTGCTCTCCGCCAAAGGACTACTCCACGAACTGTCCAGCAAAGTCATACTTGCCGCCGCCGTGATCGACGACGTTCTGGGCCTCCTCGTCCTCGCCGTTGTCAGCAGCCTCACCCACGGACGATTCAATGGCTTTCAATTGCTGCTGACCACGCTGCTTGCCGCTGGATTTACCGTGATCGTCGGCAAATGGGGCACACACGCGGTCAGCCGGGTCACGCCCCATGTGGAACGCCTCAGAGCTTCGGAAGCTCACTTCGTAATGGCTCTGAGCCTGCTCTTTGCTCTGGCGGTGCTGGCAACATCGACGGGTGTTGCGGCCATTGTCGGGGCCTTTCTGGCGGGACTTGCGCTCGCGGAAAGCACCGGGCCGCGCGAGCGCGACCTCGCTCAGGGCGTGTCTGAGTTTCTTGTTCCGTTCTTCCTCGCCGGTATTGGGCTGCACGTTGATCTTTCCGCTTTTCGGCAACCCTCGACAGCCGTTCTCGCAATCGCGATCCTGCTCGCGGCGATCGTTTCCAAGTTCATCGGCTGCGGGTTGGGAGGTCTTGGCCTGGGCCGGTCCGAAGCATTCCGGATCGGAATCGGGATGATTCCCAGGGGGGAGGTCGGAATGATTGTGGCGCAGATCGGCCTGGGATACGGAATTTTGTCGCATGCTTCCTACGGTGTGGTCGTATTCATGTCCGTGGCGAGTACGATCGTCGCGCCGCCTCTCATCAAATTCGCGTACCGCGGCATCGTAAAGGCCGGCGAACTCTCAGAGGAAGTTGTCCGGGTAGAGTAGATGCAAAAAACCAATCCACCCCATGGCGAAAGAAGCTGCTATCGCAAACTGACGGTGACGCTCCCGCAGGACGTGTATGAGCGGCTCATTCAGGAATCCGCCCGCCGAAGAATCGCGGGAGTTCCGAACCAGTTGCTTTCCGCTCTGCTGCGCGAAGCGCTTTCGCAATATCTGGAGAGACTTGACGCGCAGCAGGACGGCGGACGATCCGGCGCGAGCGCCTGAATCCGCATAAAGCCGTGATCATTTATTGTTCCTCTCTCGCCGCAGTCTGAGGAACCGAAATCTGCCCACAGCGGCCCAACTCCTTCACCGCGACCTGTATCTCCTCACCATTCAGCGTTAACGCCGGGCTTCAGATCCGGTAATATCGAAGCTCAGGCCGGGAGGGATCGTGGCTATAAAACGAAGAACTCTATTACTGTGGATGCTCGCGGCTGTTTCTGCCAGCGCCTGGGCGCAGGAACCGGGTTATCCGATCACTGTGATCCCGTCTGGAAAAGGGGTGTATCAGTTTCCTCAGGGGTACCGGACACCGTGGGACAAGATCGAGATGCTGGTTACCGAGAAGCTGGCTCCGAATCTCTATTCTCTGCACGGTTCGGCAGGTCTTGACCCGGCACATCCCG
>CAZXCO010000961.1:0-8918 GCA_964639095.1 uncultured Solibacteraceae bacterium | reverse complement strand
GCATCTGCTGCTGAGCCCGGCGACGGTTTTCCTGAAGCGTCCGGGCTTCAGCAACATTCCTCCCCTGACCGGCGATGAGGATTTCGGCCTCGTTACCGGTAAAGACGTGACGAAGCTCGATGCGCTGCAGGCTTTTTCCTGCGTCGAATGCGGCCGCTGTACCGAGCACTGCCCGGCATACAACACGGGCAAGATCCTGAATCCGAAAGAAATCATTCTGGGTCTGCGCACCTATCTCAATGAAGACGGGCCGGCGGCGGAAACGCCGCTCCTCGGCGCCCACATTTCCGATGAGGCCGTTTTCCAGTGCACGACCTGCGGCGGATGCGAGTTCCAGTGCCCCGTGGGGATTCAGCATTTGCCGATCGTGATCGGTCTGCGGCGCGGCGCGGTGAATACCGGCGCCTGGGAAGACTCGTACGGTACGAAGCTCTTCCTTGCCATGGAGCGCAACGGCAATTCGCTGGGCCTGCCGTCGAGCGAGCGCCAGAACTTCATCGAGAAGAACAAACTTCCCCTCTACGACGGCACGCAGGAATACTGCCTGTGGCTGGGCTGCATGGGAGCTTACGATCCGGCCGGGCGCGAGACCATTCTGGCGCTCGTCGAAGTGCTCAATTATCTGAAAATCACCTTCGGGGTTCTGAAAAAGGAAAAGTGCAACGGCGACCCCGCGCGCCGGCTCGGCAACGATCTGTTATTCAGCACTCTGGCGGAGGAAAACATCGAGACCATCTCGCGAAGCCGGAACGGGAGCGGGCCGATGAAGTTCCTCAGCATCTGCCCGCATTGCGTGCGGACGATGAGCGTCGACTGGCGCGAGGCTGGCCACACCGTCGAGATCGAGCACCACACCGAGCTGCTTGCCCGCCACCGGGCGCGCCTGCCCGTGGTCTCCGCCGAAGGACGGGAAAAGGTGGCCTACCACGATCCGTGTTATCTGGGGCGCTACCGGGGCGTATACGACGAACCGCGCGCCGTTCTCAGTCAGTCTGCCGATGTGGTCGAAGCGCCGCGCCATCGCGAGCGGTCTTTCTGCTGCGGCGCAGGCGGCGGACAGATGTTCCTTGGCGAAGAAAAGGGCAAGCGGATCAACATCGCGCGAGCCGAAGAACTGGCCGCCACGGGAGCCGGTACGGTGGCGGCGGCCTGCCCGTTCTGCGCCTCCATGTTCCGGGACGCACTGAAGAATGTGTCCCCCACGCCGCCGCAACTGCTCGACGTGGTTCAGATCGTGGCCCGGGGGCTGCGCGGGGCGGAGGCTGCTCCTGCGCCGGCGCAGCCGGAAACGCGCTGATTCTCACCCCCGCTGCCGACTGCGCATCGGGCATTCCGGACTCTGTTATCCTGAATGTTCACAGTCTTTTCTCTCCGAGGTAGATCCTTTTGGCATTAGTGGAAGGTTGTAAGCACGAGCTTGAGATCTCGATTCCTGCCGAGGAAGTCGAGGCCGAGACCATCAAAGTCACCAAGACCTGGCAGCAGCGCGCCAAACTTCCCGGATTCCGTCCGGGCAAGGCTCCGGCCTCGCTGGTACGCAGGAACTTTGCGGGCGACATCCGGCAGAAGGTGCTGGAGGAGCTGGTGCCCCGGTATTTCGACGCAAAGGCAAAGGAAGAAAACCTGCGCGTCGTGGGCACCCCCGATATTTCGGACGTGCATTTCCACGACGGCGCGCCGCTTCGCTTCAAGGCCCAGTTCGAAGTGTTTCCCGAATTCGATCTGGCCGAATACACGGGCGTGGAAGTGCCTTACCGGCAGCCCGAAGTGACCGACGAGGACGTCAACAAGCGACTGGAGGAAGTGCGCGAGAGCAAGGCGACCTACGTGAATGAGGACCCGCGCCCGCTGCGTGACGGCGACTACGCGGTCATCGCGCTTGAAAGTGTTTCGGGCGCCGAGTCGCCGATCAAATCGGACGAAGTCCAGGTGCTGATCGGAGGGCCGGAAACGCTCGCTGGTTTCACCGAGAATCTGCGCGACGCCTCGCCGGGAGACGAAAAGGAGTTCGACGTCACCTATCCGGAGGATTACGGGCAGGAGAAGCTGTCCGGCAAGACTGTCCGCTTCAAGGTGAACGTCAAGGGGCTGCGCCGCAAGGAACTTCCTGAAGTGAACGACGATTTCGCCCAGGATCTGGGCGACTTCCGCAACATGGACGAGTTGAGAGACGCGCTGCGAAAAGCGATCTTCGCCCAGCGCGAAGCGGAAGCGCAGCGCGAGGCGAAGGACAAGCTCGTCGACAAACTGGTGGACGCCAACGAGTTTCCCGTGCCCGAAAGATTTGTCGACCGGCAGATCGAAAATCGCGTTGAGCAGCGCCTGCGGTCGCTTGCCCAGCAGGGCCTCGATCCCCGCTCGCTCAAGCTCGACTGGGCGAAGGTCAGGGAATCGCAGCGCGACGGCGCCGTGCGCGAAGTGCGGGCTTCTCTGATTCTGGGCAGGGTCGCCGAGCGCGAGGCCATCGGCGTGACCAACGAAGAGGTCGATCGTGAAGTGCAGCGCATTGCGCAGCAGAATCGCGAGCCCATCGCGACAATCCGGAAGAAGCTGACCGAAGACGGGACGCTGGATCGCATCGCCTCGCACATCCAGACCGAGAAGACGCTGAATTTTCTGTTCGAGAAGGCGACGAAAACGGCGCCCGAGCCGGAATCGACTGAGCCGGAATCGCCCGCACCCGAATCGACGGAAGCATAGCGGCCGATCTCAGACCGCGCCTTTCCGGTGGGCTAAAGTAGAAAATTGTCAGCCGCCGTTCAGCCATCCACCGCCGAGGAGCTTTGCGAGGCACTGGCTTCCGCCAGGGCGTCCGGACAGACGATCGAACTTTTCGGCGCCAACACGAAGCGCCTGATGGCGGGCCCGATTGCGCCCGCCGGCGTCCGGATCAGCACCGCGGGCATGAAGCGCGTTCTTCAATACGAGCCGCGCGATCTCACGGTGAGCGTCGAAGCCGGGATGCCTCTGGCGGAACTCAACGCTCTGCTCGCGCGCAACGGCCAGATGATTCCGCTCGATGGGCCCTATGCAGATGAGGCCACGGTCGGCGGCATGGTGGCGGCGAACATCAGCGGCGAACGGCGCAGGCTCTACGGCGCGGCGCGCGACCTGGTGATCGGCATGAAGTTCGCCACGATCGAGGGCAAGCTGGTGCAATCGGGCGGTATGGTGGTCAAGAACGTCGCCGGTCTCGATATGGGGAAACTCATGATCGGCTCGTTCGGCACGCTGGCTGCGATCGCTTCCGTG
This sequence comes from uncultured Solibacteraceae bacterium, assembly GCA_964639095.1. GTDB lineage: Bacteria > Acidobacteriota > Terriglobia > Bryobacterales > Bryobacteraceae > BOG-234. The sequence goes on along the minus strand of CAZXCO010000961.1, from coordinate 5,666 downwards.
AACTTCAAGCTCACGCCGCGGCCGGCGATTTCCAGGACCGTTCTCTTCACATTCGACGATATCGGGGCGGCAATGGAGGCGCGTGACCAGGCCATTCGCGGCCTGCTGAATCCCGCGGCGGTCGAAATTCTGAACCCTGTTCTCTCGGCCCAGGCGGGCTTCCGGAACGTTACGCTGGCGCTCCTGTTCACCGGCAATCAGGCGGTCATCGAGCGTTCACTCCGCGAAGCGGGTGCGTTTGGTCCGGCGCGTCCTCTGTCTCCCGAGGAAGAGCAGCGCTTCTGGAGTTTTCTGCACGCCGTGACGCCGCGGTTTTTCGAGAAATTCCGCGACGGCGCCGTGGTGCGCCTCTCGACCACGCTGGCGGATTGCGGCCAGGCGCTTGCAGCCATTGAAGGTCCCGCCCAGGCGCACGCGGCTTCGGGGATTATCCGCGGGTGGTTCACGCGCCCGGATGCGGCCGGCAAATGTATGAAAGAGGCGGCGAAGCGGGGATGGAAAGCGGTCGTGGAATTCTCTTCCGGCGCTGCGCGTTCAGAGCTGGCGCTGTGGCCCGAGCCGGGCGCCGACTTTGAGATTATGAAGAATATCAAGCATATGTTTGATCCGGAAAATCTTCTGAATCGTGGACGTCTCTACGGCCGCCTCTAACATTCCGCTCGACAAGCCCAGCCAGGCGGATCTCGACCGCTGCGTGCATTGCGGGCTGTGTCTGAACGCCTGCCCGACATATCGCGAGCTCGGCGTCGAGATGGATTCGCCTCGCGGCCGGATTTATCAGATGGTCCAGGTGGCCGAAGGGCGGCCGATCAGCGACTCTTACCGCGAACACATCGATCTGTGTCTCGCGTGCCGCGGCTGTGAAAGCGCCTGTCCCTCGGGCGTCTCCTACGGGCGTCTGGTGGAAGCGGCCCGGGCGGAGATCGAGACGAACACCAAACGGCCCTGGCTGAGCCGCGCTGCGCGCAACTTCGTGTTCCAGAAGGTGCTGCCTTCGCCGGTGATGCTGACAGCGGCGGGTGCGATGCTTTACGTGTATCAGGTCAGCGGGCTGCAGCGGATCATGCGCGGTTCGGGGCTGGGCAGGCTGCTCGGTGCCCTCGGCGCCCGCGAGGCGCTGCTGCCATCGGCGCAGATTCCGTTCTTCTTCCGGCAGATCGGGCAGACGTTCCCGGCCGAGGGCGAGCGCAGGTATCGCGTAGCTCTGATGGCGGGCTGCATCGCCAATATCTCTTTTGCGCGGTTGAACGAAGCGACGGTGCGCGTGCTGCAGAAAAACGGGTGCGAGGTCGTCATCCCGGCGGGTCAGAACTGCTGCGGGGCGCTGCACGTTCATGCGGGGCTTCGCGATCAGGCGCGGAAGCTGGCCCGCCGGAATATCGACGCCGTGCTGGGCGCCAGGGATACCGGTTTCGACGCGATCCTGACCAACGCCGCGGGTTGTGGCTCCACTCTGAAGGAATACGACGAACTTCTCGAACACGAACCGGCGTACCGCGACAAAGCGCAGCGGTTCCGGTCGCTGATGAAAGACGTCACGGAATTTCTTGCCTCAATCGAACTCAACCGCGATATGAAGCCTCTCGAGGCCACGGTGACATATCAGGACTCGTGCCATCTCGCGCACGGGCAGAAGATTCGCAGCGCGCCGCGGCAACTGCTGCGCGCGATTCCGGGGCTCACGTTCCGGGAAATGCCGCTTTCCGATATCTGCTGCGGCAGCGCGGGAATCTACAATGTGCTGCACACCGGCCTCTCCATGAAGATCCTCGAGAAGAAGATGGATAACGTGGCGCTGGCGCGCGCGGACATCATCGCGACAGCGAATCCCGGCTGCATGCTGCAACTCGAAGCCGGCGTGCGGAACCGGGGCCACGGCGAACGCGTGGCGCACGTCATCGAACTTCTGGCCGAAGCCTACCGCGGCTACTGAACGCTCCGATGCGCGCGCTGGCGACCTTCCTGGCTCCGGTCATTGCGCTGATCGCAGCCGGATCCGCCTGCGCCCACGATCTGTCGCGAAGCGATTCGAAGGTGGAGATTCAGGGAAGGGAAGTGCGCGTGATCCTGACTCTGAACGTCAAAGAGCTGGCCGTTCCCGTCATTTCGTCCGGCCCACTCGATCTCGACCGCGAGATCGGCGGCATCTTCGAGGCCGTCCAGCAGCACTATTTCATTGGGAGTCCGGACGCGCCTGTGCGCACGGTACTGGAAAAATACCAGGTGCTGGCGTGGCCGCTGGTGCAGTTGCAGATTCTGTACAGCTTCGGGCACGACGTCGCCGTGCTCGATGTGCGGTCCACGCTTTACCAGATCATGCCCGCCGGCCATCAGCACATGATGAACGTGCGGCTGAACGGAACGGTGCATGAGGCCGTTCTGGATTCCGGAACCCGCGAGGCCCGGTTCACGGGCGTGCGCGAGCCGGTGTTTCAGACCATCCGCAGATTTGTGTGGCTGGGGATCGAGCATATCTTCACGGGCTACGATCATCTGGCCTTTCTGCTCGGCGTGCTTGTCGCGACCGTTTCGCTCGGCTCGCTGGTCCGAATTATCACTTCATTCACGATCGCGCACAGCATCACGCTGGCGCTCGCGACGTTCAGCGTCGTTGTTCTGCCGGCCAGACTGACGGAGTCGCTGATTGCCCTCAGCATCGGCTATGTGGCTGTCGAGAACCTGCTGGATTTTCGCGCCATGAAGCGCTACTACATCACGTTTCTCTTCGGGCTGGTCCACGGTTTCGGCTTTTCCAGCGTGCTGCGCGGGATGGACCTGCCGAAATCCAATCTCGCTGTGTCGCTCTTTTCCTTCAACGCGGGCGTCGAGATCGGGCAGGTGGTTTTCGTGGTCCTGATCTTCCCCCTTGTGCAGGACCTGGCCTCCTCGGGCTGGAAACGGCTGAAGCCGGCGGTATCGGCCGCCGTGGGCTGTATGGCGGTCTACTGGTTCGTCGAGCGCGCGTTTCTGGGGTGAACCGGAATCGGTGCGGGGCTACTTCTCGGCGTCCGGATTCGACGAGCCGAGGAACAGCTTCTTCCCGTCAGTGAAGGTCACGTCCCTGCCGTTGGCCCGGTTCCCGCCGTCCTTCGCGAGATATCCATCGACGACGATCTCGACTCCGGAGGGCAGGGAATCCTTGGTAAATCCGCGCCGGAAAAGGGTGTTGGGACTGCCGCACTCGATCATCCAGCTGGTAACGGTGCCGTTCGCGTTCCTGACGTCAATGTGGATCCATGAGTGGGGATTGATCCAGTCCATCTTCGTGACTACGCCGCGCAGCTTGACCGGTTTATTGGCGTCGTATACCGCCGCGAAGGAATGGTGCGCCAGGACTGGCGCGGCGGCCAGTAGCATCCCCAGACAAGCGGTTACAACAGCAATCGCTTTTCGCATCTTAGTGAGTCCCTTTCTTCAAAGCTTCCGCGGCCTTCTTTTCGTCGGTGCGCGCCGCAGAGAGAACATCGGCCAGCCCGAGATTGCCCTCGTGGCACGCATATTCGTACAGCAGTCCCTCCGATTTTACGAAGGGAATTTCGCCGGTCCATGGCTTTGTGAACGCCGTCGGATCGTCAACGGTAAAGCGGTAAATGATGGTGTCCGGATCCACGCGCGTCAGGCGTTCGATCAGGTGCAGATTTTCATCCGAACCGCGCCAGGCCGTCTGATCGGTGAAATTGGTCGTATCGATCACCAGCGTGTCTCCCTCCCAGTGGCCGCGTGAATCGCCCACCCACTCGCGCACATTCGAGGGCAAGTGCGGGCTGCCGTCAAGTGGTATCCGGCGCATCTGGTGGACCATTTCGACGTCGATGCCGATAAATCCGGGCGTCTGGACGATCTCATAGTCATTGTTATAAGCGGTGGGAAGCATCGGCGCGGCATTGGCGAACGAGAGGCAGCGTTCCATCAGCGGCCTGTCTTCCGCGCGATCGGCCGGTCCGGGAATGCCGCCGGGCGTGGGCTCGCATCCGGGGTGCTGGCAGCGCGCCTTGTGGGCGTCGGCGATTGCCTGGAGCTGTTTCTGCCTCTCGGGTGTCAACGCCGGAATCCTGCCGTCCGGCGGATCAATGACGATCGACGTGCGCCGTGTCTTGACGACCTTCGTGCCGGAGTCCCACCAGAAGTCGTTATAGGCATTGGCGACATCCTCATACGTGCCCCGCTCGCGGACATCGCGATTGCGCACGTGATCCTTTTCGTATTGGAGCGCTTCCTGTTCGGTGAAAAACTCTTTCCCCGCCAGATTACGGGGCCGTTCGAGCGGCGTGATGGTCACATTGGTCCAGATCCCGGAGAGATCCGGGTGGCCGTCCGCCGTGCGCGGGATATCCTTGCCTCCCGCCGCGCTTCCTGTCACCGAAGCCGATACGGCCAGCGCGAAAAGACCGATTACTCGAAGAGTCATTTCGAATCTCCATTCTTGTGCCGGAGATGCCCGTAAAGCACGTCTTCGGCGTACACAATGCACTGGTATTCCATCAGGTGCGCATTCTTCTCCACGTGACGGTAGAGCGGCATGCTGATCTTCCACGGCCGCGAGAATACCTTCGGGTCTTCGATAGTCGCTTCGTACATCAGCGTGTCCGCCGTGCGGGGAGTGTAGCGTTCAACCACGTGGAGAGCGTCGCTGTGAAAGTCTCCGGCGCGGTCGAACCAGGTTTGATCGTTGAAACCCGTGACATCGACCACGAGCGTATCCCCTTCCCAGTGCGCCACCGACCACCCCATCCAACTGTCGGCCGGGCTTTTGCCGGGATTTCCCATACGGATGGTGCGGACCGCTCCCGCGTACTCATAAGTCATCAGGATCGTGCTTTCGCCCTGCACAATGCGAAAAGGATAGGGCAGGTAAGTCGCGCGCGGCACGCCGGGCATGTAACACTTGATCTCGGGATCGTCCGTCCAGCGCTTGTTGTAGTTCTCCTTCTGTTTGGCCGCCGCGGCAGGGAGGTAGGGGATCGTTCCGCCCTCGACGACGCTTTCGCCCGGAGGCACGGCGGCGAGCGCGCCAAGGGAGCCGACGGGACTGGCCGAGGACCCGTGCGCCTGAAGGTCCCAGTCAGCCGTATTCAGGACCTGCCAGACGCCATTGAAGTCGGGTTTCCCCGAGGCGGTGCGCGGTATCTGCCCGAACGCCGTGCAGCCTGTGACGAGCAGGACTACTCCCACGCGAAATCGCATCTTTCTCCCGTTTGCCCGAGTCATAAAGGAACGTCGATCAGTATATCGTTGCCCTCAACGAGAACTCTGAATTTCGGGACATGTACATCCGAATCGAAGTGATGAACGCCTGTGCGGCAATCGTACCTTCGGCCGTGCCAGGGGCAAACGAGCAGTGTGCCTTGCAGCACCCCCTGCCCCAGCGGACCGCCGCTGCACGGGCACTCGCCGCTTAACGCGTGGATTTCGCCGTTCAGATTGCAAAGCGCATAGCTGCTTGCACCGACGTGTACTTCGGCGGTTGCGCCCGGTGGAAGCGCGGAAAGCGGGAGCACTTTGACGAAAGGCAAGCTGGTGTACCGCCTGCGCCGCCGGATCTTCCGGAGCGATGCATCGATTATATTGAGTTCGTCGGCCCGGAAGGTGCGCAACCTCATCGTCCAGACGTCATCGGCGTTGGCAGGACACGGCCATTTTTCATCCATGGAGCACAAAGGCTAAAC
>CAZXCO010000960.1:0-3605 GCA_964639095.1 uncultured Solibacteraceae bacterium | reverse complement strand
CGCATCGCCGTCGCGCCGCACCGCTTCGTGTACGACATGCGCTTTGACGGAACTCCGCTGTTCCGCTTCTTCCCGTTCGCGTTCGGTCAACTGCGGCGCGATGAGCGGCTCTTCGGGATGCAGATCGGGTGGAACGGCCGGGCCGCCGGGCATGACGGAGACCGAGCAATTCGATAGCCGTCTATTCGCCGCCGCGGCCCGAGGCGCTGAGCTGATACAGCGACTCCAGCTCGGATTTGAAGTTCTCGAGCACCTGTTTCCGCCGTACTTTCATGGTCGCCGTAACTTCGCCGTGTTCGATCGTGAACTCCCGCGGCAGAATCCGGAATCTCTTCACCTGTTCAAACGGGGCCAGTTGCTTGTTCACGCGAGCCACGATCTTCTGCATCTCCGCCAGGACCTCGGGAGCCTCATGATGCGGGATGCCCGGGTTGTCTTTTCCCCGAATCGACTCGGCAACGGAAGCATGAATCGTGAACAAAGCCACCAGGTGAGGCAGGCGGTCACCGGCAAGAACAACCTGGCTGATCAAAGGCTCGAACCGGAACAGGCTCTCCACACGTGACGGGAAAATCTTCTTGCCGTTGGACGAGACGATCAGCTCTTTCTTGCGGCCCGTTATGTGAATGTAGCCCTCGGAATCGATCGTGCCCACGTCACCGGTGTGCAGCCAGCCGTCGCGGAGCACCTCGGCGGTCGCCTCCGGGTCTTTGTAATATCCGCGCGAAAGAGTGGCGCTGCGAATCAGTAATTCCCCTTCTTCGCCGATCCGGAACTCCACTCGCGGCAGCGCCTTGCCGATACTGCCCGGCTTCGGGGCATCCAGCGGATTCAGAGCGGCGACGCCGCCCTCCGTCAGCCCGTAGCCCTCGATCAGCGGCATCCCGATCGCTTCGTAAAATTCCGCGAGATCCGCTCCGAGGGGAGCCGCGCCGGAGGCGGCTACCCGCAGACGGCCGCCGAAGCGATCGCGGATTTGCCTGAAGATCGCGCGCTGCGCGATGGCCAGAGGAACCCGGATGTGCAGCGGCACGGGCTCCCCCCTCCGCCTGTGCCGCGCCGCGGCGAGTCCCAGCGCCAGAGCGCCGAAAAAGGCCTTCTGCGCAATGGCCGGCTTCTTGAGGATCTCCGTACGAATACTGGTGTAGACCCTTTCCCACACGCGCGGCGGAGCGAGAAAGAAGGTCGGGCGCACGACTTTGATTTCGGGCTGCAGTTTGAGCAGGCTCTCGGCGAACGACACCGCGCTGCCGCTCAGGATGGGCAGAATCTCCACCACAACCCTCTGCGCGATGTGCGCTGAAGGCAGAAATGCGATCGTGATGTCATCGGGACCGAGCGGCAGAACGTCGGGTCCCATGTGCACGTTGGCGATGATCGCCCCGTGAGTGACCATCACCATCTTCGGCTCACCGGTGGCGCCGGAGGTGAGATACAGAATGGCATTGTCGTCCGGAGCGATTTCGGGCAGTCCTGCGTTCCTGGAATCGCGCGCGCGCATTCGCAGATCCGCGAGAGAGACCGCCCCTTCAGCCTCTCCGGTGAGCAGAATGAAATGCTCGACCGGTGCATCTCTGAGTTTCGCCAGCATTCTGGCGTCTTCGACAAAGAGCGCTTTCGCGTCCGCCATCGCGAGGGTGCGTTTCAGTTCCTCGGGCGGATAACTGGGATACAGCGCTGCCGCCACCGACCCGTTCATCAGAATCCCCTGGTCGGCCAGATAGAACTCGGCGCGCGTTTCCGAACAGAGGGCGATGTGGTCGCCTTTTCGCAAACCGAGTACGTGCAGACCGGCGGAGATTTCGCGGGCCGCTTCGAGGTACTGATTCCAGGTCCACGTCCGGACCTCTTTCCCGGCAGGCTGGCGCAGAGCCAGCCGGTTTCCGTGCGTTGCAGCGGCGTTCCGTAACAAATCGGGGATGGTGAGAGCAGTGATCGGCTGATTCATCGCAAGGCCTTCGTTGTGGTGCGCTTCAGAGTTTCGCCGCGGCAACGGGCTCGCCCGCGAGTTCGGCCACCCGTTCCTGCAGCACTTCATTCAGGCGTCCGCGGTCATGCAGCGTCATACCCGCCGTTTCGATCGGGTCTCCGATACGGATCCCGATCCGCGCCGGACGCAGCAGCAGGGAGTGCATCGGCAGCACATTGCGCAGGTTCACGAGTCCGACCGGCACGACCGGAACACCTGCCTTGATCGCAATATACGCCGATCCTTCCTTGAACGGGCGAATTCCGGCTTCCGTGCGCCCGCCTTCCGGGAAAAGGAGCACGGAAACATGACGTTCGCGGATCAGCTTCGCGCCTTCCGACATGGACTTCAGGGATGCCCGCGCATCGCCCCGCACGACCGGCAGGTGCCCGGCGCGATGCAGATGCCAACCGAGCAGCGGAATCGAAAACAAGCCCTTCTTGGCGAAGAAGCGCAGTTCCAGAGGCAGCGCTCCGTAAAGCGCCGGTATGTCCATGTAACTGGAGTGGTTGGCGACTACCACGTAGCTGGTGTCGGGCTTGAGCTTTTCGGCGCCCTGGACATCGGCTTGCACGAAGGCCGCCTTCAGAAGGATATGGCCCCAGATCCGCGCGAGGCGATGCTGCGTGCGTCCGTCGGGGTCCCAAAGGGAGCAGATCAGAGACACCAGCGCCATGACGATTGTCGTGAGAATCACGACGGGGGCGGAATAGAGTACAGAACGTAGTTTCCACACGGTTCGAACAGGGTCGATTAAAAACAGTTAGTCCGTTACGAATGTTGAACCTCTATTATCGCTGTTGCCCGTCTTGTAAACTAACGGATTAAAGGAGCCATGATGCAGAAATCAGTCACCTTGTTGTTTGCCGGCGCAATCGCCCTCGCCGGTTCCAGCCTTTATGCGCAGAAGGGCGACGCCGCGAAGGGAAAGGAGGTCTTCGAGCAGTGCAGTGTCTGCCACAACGCTGACAGCACCGACGTGAAGATTGGCCCGGGACTCAAGGGGCTGTTCAAGAAATCCAAAATGACCAGCACCGGCAAGCCGGTCACTGACGCGAACGTTCTCGAGAAAATCAATGAAGGCGGGAACGGAATGCCTTCCTACAAGGACATTCTGTCGGACGCGGATAAGGCCAACGTCCTGGCTTATCTGAAGACTCTGTAGATGCGGCTCTCAGCCGCGCTCGGTGTTTTGCAACCGGCGCGGCTGGTCCTTAGCTCTTTTTCTGAGCGATCTCGATCGCTTTTTCCAGGATATAGTCTTCCGCCGGTTTGGCGTCGGCGCCGCCCGTCAGAGCCTGCCCTGCGTTCTTGTCGGCGCCGAGAGGCGCTCTCGCAGGCTCGCCGCTGTCGTCGCCTCCGTCATCGATATCCGGGACGATCGGTTCCGCTTCCGCCACCAGCGATTCGGGCGTTACCCCGTTGTCCTGTATGGCCTTCCCGTCGGGTGAGTAATATTTCGCGACTGAGAGGATGATGGCGCTGCCGTCGTCCATCGTGATCGCGTGCAGCACCGAAGCGTCGCCGTAGGTGCGCTCACCGACCAGAGAGGCCCGCTTGTCGCCCTGCAGCGCAGCCGCCGCAACCTCGGCCGCCGCCGCCGTGCCCCGGTTTGTCAGCACAACCAGAGGCAGCG
>CAZXCO010000959.1:0-2478 GCA_964639095.1 uncultured Solibacteraceae bacterium | reverse complement strand
CGGGGCCAGAAATCCGACTAGAAATCTTTGCTGACGCACGGACATCTCCGCTATTCAACCCGCCGGGCCGCGGAAAGACGCGTGGCTCAGTTACGAAAGGCCGTCACAAAACGCATTCGCTCGAATGAATACCCACCGCCTGGAGGTTCAAGCCCATCTTCTCGAGTGCGGCCTTATGGATCTGCGATACGCGGCTCTCGTTGATTCCAAGCCGGTCGCCGATTTCGCGCATTGTCTTCCCGCCGAGGTAGTAGAGGCCGATCACCATCTGGTAGCGTTCCGGGAGCGTTTTCATCGCCTCCGACAGAATGGTCCGCAGTTCCTTCTGGCCCGTCAGGACGTCCGGATTCAACTGATCGGTGGCCGGAAACTCCGGGGCGGTTTCGTTTTCGCTTTCCTGCGCGCGGGAGGAGGCGGAAAGAAGCCCGACCATACGCAATTCGATGGCCACCTGACGCCAGCGGCCAACGTCCATGCCCATCTTTTCGGCGATCTCCTCCTCGGTGGGATTCCGCCCCAGCGCGGCCGAGAGTTCGCGGGTGACCGTCTCCAGTTGCTTGTGCCGCTTTCGCAGGTCGCGCGAAGCCCAGTCCATGTCCCGGAGGCTGTCGAGAATGGCTCCTTTAATCCGGTGTTTGGCATACCCCTGAAAACTGACCTGCTTTTCGGAGTCGTACTTCGTGGCCGCATCGAAAAGGCCCATGACTCCCGCATGCACCAGATCGTCGACATCGACGTGAACCGGCAGATTCTCGTATACCCGGATGGCGATCGCCCGAACCAGCGGGAGGTATTTCAGGATCAGTTCGTCCCGTCTGCTGTGGCTTCCTCCCGATGCCGAATTGAGAGTCGTCATGAACATCTCTATCTTTCCAGAGAGTGCATGATTTCACGCAATTTCTATCTTTTTTCTAAAGTTTTTTGAGGAATTGAGATGGGAGGGTGCGTTGGCGCCCCGAATGTTTCAGTTTGAAATCACCAGCCGGCTTTGGCCGCGATCAGAGTTTTGGCGATCAGGCCGCCGAAGAGGATCAATATCGCATAGAGGATCTTGCCATGAAGAAGATACAGCGCGATGGCAATGAGAAATGCGTAAGCGCCCATCGCGGCCGCGAGCCGTTTATTCACAAAGTCTCCGGAAGAAAGAGCGGGCCGCCGAACCCGGCATGCGTCGCTGAAGATCGCCGGCGTGGAGGCGGCCCGGATTGAATTTGCGAACCGGCGCTCTCTGCTGAAAACGCATCGGTTCCATCGTACAGCGGGATGGTCCATCCCGCAGGGTATGGCACGCGCTCCCCGAAAGGCGTTGCGGGCCCTTGCGGCCCTGTGCAGATTTTCGCGCGCGCCTGTTTTCTATGCCTTCGATACTGCGGGATTGGAGGCTTTCTGCTCTTCCGTACTGTCGTTCCGGCCCATATCGTCCATAAATTCGGGCAGAATGAAGGGGCGGTCGAGCACGACCAGTTCCTCATCCGAGGAGTCCTTTGGCTGCGCCTTGCGCTCCACCCGCCTCTGGGCTTTTTCCAGTTGCCTCTCTTTCCGCTGCTGTTCCTTCTGTCGCTTCTTGAAAGACTGTGGTCCGCGGCCGGCCATACTCTTCTCCTGATATTTGAAGTCTGCACCAGGGGAGTCGCCTGCGGGCAAGTCCCCCATAAACTCTATACGCTCCTCAGCAGCGGCCCGGTACGCTTACCAGCGCGAGCCCCGTCCACCGCCTCCAGTACTGCGCTCCCGCCCTCCGCCACTGCCGGCGGCCCTGGGACGGGCTTCATTGACGTTCAACGTGCGGCCGTTCATCTGCGCACCGTTGAGTTGCGCGATCGCGGCTTCCGCGTCGCGCCTTTCCGTCATCTCCACGAACGCGAATCCGCGGGGTTGACCGCTGTCACGGTCCGTTATGATATTAACGCGCTCGACTCCCCCAAACTGCGAGAACGCTTCCAGCAACTCCTGCTGAGTCGTCCGGTAGCTCAGATTACCAACAAAGATGTTTGTCAAACGATTTCCTCTTTTTTCAAGATGCACCCTTCGGGTATCATCCGTCTTTGTTGGAACTGCACCAGGCACCTGGACGGCGGATGGGAGGTAGAACCAGAAGGCACTCGCGTGAAACGGGAGGCGGGCAAAGACACTTTCATATTAACACGCCCGCACAACCACCTGATTACAGGTGTATCGAGGTGGTCACCTATTGCTCCCATCCACCTCCGAGCGCGCTGTAGAGCTGCACAAGTGACACACGCTCGGCCAGTTCCACGCGGGCCAGGTCGAGCTGGGCGGAAAGATAATTGGTCTGGCTGGTCAGGACTTCCAGATAGCTGGTGGCCCCGCCGCGATATCGAAGATCGCTGAGCCGGGCGGCATCCTGAGCGGCATCCACCAGCAGCTTCTGGTGCTCGCGCCTTTCGCGATACTTCTCGAGCGCGACGAGCGCGTCGGAGACCTGCCGGAAGGCCTGCTGGATCGCCTGCCGGTACT
>CAZXCO010000958.1:0-12867 GCA_964639095.1 uncultured Solibacteraceae bacterium | reverse complement strand
GGGAAGGGCCGAATCCGAAGCACTACACGACCGATCGCCGCATCCACGGCCGCTTTGAAAGCCAGTTCGTAGATCTGATTCAGCTCTCTGACGCCGACCTCCTCCCGATCATGTCGAAACCCCGGGTTCTGAGTGATCCATTCGCGGCCATTCTGGCGCATCTGGACGATGCTTCGACCCACGTTGAGGAGATTTACATTCTGGACAAGGCCGGCGCCTTCGCGGACAAAAATAATCAGCCTGCGACGCAACTGGTTCGCACCCAGCTCGCGAAGGCGGCAGCGCTGCTTCGCGATCTGACCTTTACAGCATGGGTCGAAAGCGCGATGCCGCCTGCCGCTGCCGGTGTATCATCCAATCCAATCAGCCGATCCAATCCGCGCTATAACCCCGAGACCGGGACGGCCCCTCCTGGCGCGCCGGTCCGGATCAACAGGAACGGGGCCGCCGCCAAATGAAACGAAAGCTCGCCTTTTTTCTCTGGCGGCCTTCGCAGAGCTTGTTCCTGTGACGCCACCACCCGCGCCGGGCTGGCTCCGGCGCGGGTGAATGCCAACGCCGGGACAAGCCGATCGCCGCGTGAATCCACGCCGCCGGGATCCGCAAACGCTATCGTGCCTGTCTCCCAACCTCTGAAGTGCTGGCGTCTGATCCGGTGATGTCTCTCTGGACTGGCACCAATGGCTGAGAGAAGTAGTCACTGACAGTTCCTCTGGACGCAAACTTACTACTTCGAGCGCACGCCAGCGCTATTCAGGAAATGAACGACATCTTCAAACGAACGCACTAATCTGTCTTCTTATTCACCCCTGCATACGCGCCCCAAAGATAGGCGGCAATGCACCATGGACAGCTTGAATCGCCGTCTGCGCGTGAATCAAAATGGCTCAGTCGAACCGATTGTGCCCCGGGACTCTTATCCCCGGTGTCGACACGTCGCTTCGATACATTTCACGTCGCAGTTTTCGTAGTCTGAAGGGACTCTTTGGACGGCAGTGTGCCCCGCTGAATCCCGGCAGGCGACCCCACTAAACATGTTGTGGTATGCGTTGCAAATACGTCCGCGGTATGAGTCGATGGCCGCAACGCTGTTGAAGAATAAGGGATACGACATTCTGGCGCCTGTATACCATTCGATCAGGCGCTGGTCCGACCGGACGAAATGCCTCGAAGCGCCTTTGTTTCCTGGGTACATCTTCTGCCAGTTCGACCCGAGGGCACGCAGCGATGCGCCTGTTGTTAAAACACCCGGCGTGATAAAGATACTCGGTTTTTCCAACAAACCGACTCCACTGGATGAGGTTGAGATAGAATCCGTCCGCATTGCCACCGAGAGCCCCTTTTCTCCGCGCCCTCATCCGTACGTTCACGCGGGCGCACGAGTCCGAATTGTAGCCGGGCCTCTGGCAGGTGTTGAGGGCATTCTTATAAAGCACAACAAAAGAGATGCTTTGGTAATATCCGTCTCGATGCTGAATCGTTCGATTGCCGTACAGGTCGACAACAGCTGCGTTGAATCCGCGGAGATGGTGTCGTCGGATCGCGGGACGAAGTCTCCGATGGACGGGGGTGACACCTCTTCCAGCACGCGCCCGTGGTGCGGTGATCGAGTCAGATGAGCGACTCTGCTGGCCGGTGAGTTCATAGACTTCCGCTATCGACGGACGGTGACTGCTTTCATATCTTTCCAAAAGCTCTGAAAGCTGGCGGAGCTATGTTCCAGCTGCATCGCTCGAGCACGTGACTGTTTCGCGCATCAGCTTCTGGAGAGCCGCCGCAGCCGGATGGATCGGGGTCATTTTTTTCTCATCGACATCCTCGGCGGGCCGCTGGTCAGAGGATCTCTTCCGACTTCTGTCATCCGTTCTATTCGGGCGTATGATCCGCGAGGGGAGCACGGCCAGCAGCGTCCTTTTTCTGCTGGCCGACAAGGGATTTCATGTCAGCTTGTTTTCCGTACTGGCTTTACTGCTCTGGCGAGCGATTCCCGAGGGAACAAAGAAGCCTGTTGCAATTGTTCTTGCTGGCTGCCTTGTGGGCTCCGCAAGCGAATTTCTCCAACTATTTTTTCCGGGCCGGGACCCGGCCATTCGAGACGTGCTGATCAACCTTGCGGGCACTGTGTTGGGCATAGGATTGGCAATCCGGTTTGCAGACACGGCAGTCCGTGCCGCCACGGCGTCTGATTCCAATACTTAGTTCAGCGCTCCCGCTCATCCCGCGGCCTGTGGCCGCGGTCTGCTTCCATCCGCCGTTCCGTCTGGACGAGTGTGTTTGTACAACAGAGGACCATCAAATGACAGACTGTGACGGGCGCAGGGATCACGGCGCACTCGTGATTTCTCTCGATTTCGAACTCTACTGGGGCGTCTCTGACCTCTGCTGGCCTCCGAGTTACTATGATCAGAACGTACTGGGCGCAAGGGCAGTAGTCCCACGTTTGCTGAACCTGTTTGAAGAAAACCGAATCGCCGCAACATGGGCGGTCGTCGGTATGCTTTTTGCTGACTCAAAAGCCGAGGCAGAGACTTATTACCCAAAGCTGCTGCCGCACTATCAGGACCGGCGACTCTCACCGTACTACCGGCCGCCGGCGGACAGAAAGTACTGTTATGCGCCCGAACTCATTGAGCGAATTGCATCAACTCCATGTCAGGAGCTTGGAGTACATACCTTTTCGCACTATTACTGCCTTGAACCAGGCCAGACGCTTGATGAGTTCGAAGCCGACGTTGTTGCCGCCATAAACATCGCTAAGGACCACGGCGCCTTTCCGGAATCGATTGCACTGCCGCGGAATCAGGTGAGAGACGAACACCTTCGGGTACTGGCCCGAAACGGCATCTCGGTTTACCGCGGTACCCAGCGGGGATGGCTGCATCAGGCGGGGAGCCGACGCAAGCAGCGTGTGGTGGTGCGAAGAGCGGGCCGGTTGGCCGAGGCATGGTTCCGGTCTTCATGCAATTTCAGCTATGACTGGAGCGAGATCAACCGCACGGATGGACTGAGCAACGTACGCGCCAGCCGGTATCTGAGACCCTCGACTTCAAGGCCGCGATGGCTGCAGGCAAAGCACATCCAGAATATCCGGCGGGATATACGAGAAGCGGCACAGGCCGGGCGAGTCTACCACCTGTGGTGGCATCCGGAAGATATGGGGAGCGCGGTTGACGCGGCGCTTCACGACGTTGCCTCCATTTTTGAAGAATTTCAATCCTGCAGGGCCAGGTACGGCATGGAATCCCTGTCAATGTCGGGCGCGGCCGCTGTTGCAAGAGGCGTAGTCCGACAGCCGGCTGAACCAGAACCCGTTCTGTTGCGGAGCCGCCAGACCGCCGCTGGCTGAAGACTCCAATGACTGCCACTTCACGATGACCCGCCAAGGGCTGTCGCCACCGGCGTCAGCCCTTGCGTTCATCAAAACGCTCCAGCATTTCGCGGACGGCAATGTGCCGCTGATCCGGTATCCGGCCGCAGTACATCGTTTCGCGAGGAAGAGAAATGGCTGCAAATAACGGAATCGTACACTCCGGTTACCGGGAATCGGAAAACCGGGAGGCAGCCACAAAGGCGAGGCCGAACACGGCCGATTACCTTCGCATCATCGGCGTGCAACAACTCCCCCCGCGTACGAGCCCGTTCGATCCGGGTTATGATCCGTTGACCCTGGAGGGACATCTGGCGCAAAGTTCGCACCTGATGACCCGGCTCAAGATCTCGATGGTGTGCTGGATGATAGCCAACGAGGCTTCGACACGGCTGAAGATAGCGAATGCGCGGCTGCATGGAGTACCTACCGTTACCGGCGGGGGACCATTCGAAGTGGCGGTAGCGCAGGGGGCGCTTGAGCCGTACCTTGACCTCTGCGCCGAGATCGGCGTCGACAGGATTGAATGCGGGGCAGGATTTACCAACGTTACTCTCAAGCCCACAGAGGCCATACGGATGGCCCAGGCAAGAGGACTTGAGGTTCAATTTGAAGTGGGCAAGAAGCATGCCGGCGCATTTACAGATTCCGTTTGCGACGAATGGATCGCGCAGGGCCAGACATGGATGGATGCAGGCGCCCGTCAATTGGTCGTGGAAGCTCGCGAAAGCGCGAATAACGTAGGTCTGTTCGCCAGCACAGGGGAGTTCCATGCGAACATGGCGGACCGGTTCGCCCAGGCGTTCGGTTTCGAAGCAGTCACGTTCGAGGCTCCGACCAGGCCAAGCCAGTTTGCGATCTTAAGCCACTTCGGCCCGGGCGTACGGCTTTGCAATGTGAGGCTGGAAGAGCTTCTCCGGGTTGAGATCTACAGACGTGGGCTGCACTCGGACGCGTTCTCACAGGAGAAACTCCATCCGGGGGGAATCGCACGATGACGCGCACCGTGGCGATCGGCTACCTCCCTGAGTCTGCGGAACGCTACGTCGCGGACTATGCAATCGCGGCTATCGACGTGATTCGGGCAACGACGCTTGCGGTTACTGCCGCGGCCGCGGGACATCCATGTTACGTCGCTGCGTCAATCGGGGAAGCGTGGAAGCTTGCGGCCGCGCTGAGCAATCCGATTATGGCGGGCGAACTCGGCGGGTATATGCCGTCCGGCTTTCATATGAACAACAGCCCGGCGCAGTTGATCCGAACGTGCGACCACCAGCGGCCGGTCGTGATGGTTTCGTCGGCAGGAACGAGGCCGCTGGGCAAGTCGAGTTCCTGCAGGCATGTCTACATTACCTGCCTGCGCAATTTCGAAACGGTGGCCAATCACATTATCGGAAGGCATAACCGGATCGCTCTGATCGGAGCAGGCAGCCGGGGCGAATTCAGAGAAGAAGACCAGTTGTGCTGTGCCTGGGTCGGGGATCGGCTCGTCAAAGCCGGGTATAAACCCGAGAATGCCCTGACGGAGCAGGTTATCCAAGTGTGGGGAAACGCCGGGTGCCTCATCTGCAGAAGCGGGAAGAGTGCGGCATATCTGGAACGAACCGGACAACTGGAAGACCTGGACTTTATCGTTGACCACGTCAACGATATCCGCGCCGTTTACAGACTGCAGGGCCGGCAAGTGGTTTGCGAGCGACAGCCGCACGTCGGCGTGGAGGAGGACTGCGCTGGGATGGCCTCGCACCAGAGAGCGAGACAGAGAAAAGACACCGCCAACGGGATATGACGATCCGGGACAAATCGACACCCGTGCTGGTCCTGAACGCGATTCATTACGGCGCGCTCGGGGTCACGCGCAGTCTCGGACGGCTTGCAGTATGTGTCTATAATCAGTCGCCGCTCCGCTTCGTACCGGCTTTTCAGTCCCGCTATTCCCGGCGGAACATCCTGTGGGATCAGGATGCCGCGGGTCCGGAACAGACCGATTCCAACTGGATGTTCAACGGCTACTTTAACGAAGACTCGGAGTGCCTGTTCGGTCTCACTGGTCAGAAAATACGCCAGTTCCCGCCCTACGCAGGGGTAACAAGTCTGGGTGTGTGCGCCAGTAACAACGTCGTAACGAACATGAGCCTGGCATTTATGCGCAAGCTGCAGTATCGGGGCATTCTGGACATGGGATACCGGTTCGACGCCCGCGACGGATTGTACAAGGTATATGACCTGAACCCGCGAATAGGAGCTACCTTTCGGCTCTTTGTCGACACGTTCGGGTATGATGTGGCTCGCGCCTTTTACATCGATATGACGCACCGGGCGCTGACGCCCGGCGCCCCCAGGGAAGGGCGCCGCCTCGTTGTGGAGGATTCGGACCTGGTCTCGAGTTTCCGCTACCACGCGGACGGCGTTCTTGATCTTCGTGGCTGGATCCGCTCGTTGCATGGCATTGAAGAAGGCGCCTTGTTCGCATCGGACGACATGATGCCCCTCGGGGCCAGAATGATAGGCCACTGCCGTAAGCTGTTTCGTCGCGGGCGCTCCGGATACGGGCGGAAGCCCGCCATTCATCCCAGGGCGGAAAGGCAGAAATGTAACAGGCCGCAAAACGGCAGCGCGCGGGAGAGGCAACAGGAGTACGGCGCGAGCAAAAGCGGGCACACATTGTAAACATGCAGCGCAATGTGACGTTGTGACGCCAAATACTACAACACGCTCCGTTCCCGCGCCTCGAAGCTCCACCCTGAAGCGGAACTTCTACTGGATGTTTTTCGGGAACGTCGTCTATTCAATCTGCCAGTGGGGCCTGATCAGTCTTTTCGCCAAAGAGACCACACCGGAGTCAGTGGGAGAGTATGCGCTGGCCGTGGCGATCACCGCGCCGCTGCTTTATATCGGCAATTTCAATATCGGCGTGATGTTCGTGACGGATGTTGATGAAAAATTTTCATTCTCGCAATACCGTACGGCCCGATTTTTGTTAACAAGCGTGAGTGTGGTGATGGCCGCCGTAATCTGCGCGCTGTCACGGTTCGGGGCGCAAATGTTCGCGATCGTGATGCTCACGTCGCTGACGCAAGCCACCGAATGTCTGAGCGAGTTGTACAGGATGGCGATGCTGCGGGAGGAGCAGATGGTGCAGATCGCGTTTTCCCTTGTCGCGCGCGGGCTGCTCTCGATCGGCGCGGCGGGAGTCATCCTTTTTGAAAGGAAGAATCTCCTGTGGGCTCTGACGGGCATCGCCGCATCACGAGTCCTTGTCCTGCTGGCGTATGACATCCCTGTGGCGCATATGCTGCTGGGCCGCCGCTATCCGCGCGCTGCGGAAGCAGAAGTCCGCCAGGCCCGGACCGCCGCAGTTCCTGGCGCAATAGCTACCCTCACCGGTATCACGGCAATGGCCCTTCCGCTGACAATCGTGACCGTACTGACATCCCTGATGCTGAATACGCCGCGCTACTTTATCGAACACTACCTGGGACCGAGGGAACTGGGATTCTTCGCCGCCATGTGGTCCCTGCTGACAGCCGGAAACATGATCGCGATCTCCATGGGGCAGGCGATTTTTCCGCGGCTGGCCAAACTCTACGCAGAGGGGGAACTGAACGCGGTGAGAGCGGTAATCAGCAGCGCGACGAAAAGCGCGGTTGGCCTGGGTGCGTGCGGTGTAGCATGCGCGATCCTGGTTGGCCGGCAGGTACTGACCCTCGCCTATGGGGCTGAGTATGCCCAAAATCGCTGGATGTTCGTCGCCATCATGGCCACGGGAACGCTTACGTACGTGATTACGCTTCTGGGGAATGCCGCCACATCCGCGCGGGCATTTCGGCAGCAGGCTCTTCTTATGGGCCTGGTGACGCTGACGACGCTTGCAGCCAGTGCGGTTTTGACCGCGCGATTCGGGACCTGGGGTGCGATTGGCGCGATCAATGTCGGCCTGATCACACATTTGACGGGGCTCTCGACCATCGTCGCCGGAACGCTCAGGCAGACGCAGCCAAGGATCCCCGAAGAATCTGATTTTCTTCCGGAACAAGTCTGACGACCTCGGCGAAATCCACCATGGTTCTTATCATCACGCAGCGACGCTGGCTTGTGCGGCGGGCGGAATGCTGGTATGAAGTCACTCCACAGCACCCCCACGCCGACATCGTCGAATATCTTCACCTCGAGGCCCCCCTTCAGCACAGCCGGACCGATGTTTTCGAGACCATCGTTCTTGACCTGACGCGCGCCGAAGCGGAACTCTTTGCGGAAATGAACAAAACAACGCGTAACGAGATCCGGCGGGCTTCGCAGGAGGGGCTCCAGTATCAGGTTCGCGTCCCCGACAGGAGAGCAATATCCGAGCTATGCGCCTTCTATGAACGGCATCATGTATGGGACGGCGCAAAGGGCGCAGGGCGGTGGTGCCGTAGTCATCTGAAGTGCGGAACGCTGGACCTGTCCCAGGTTGCGCATCCGGATGGGACCGTTCTCGTGTGGCATGTGTACTATCGCGATCAGCGGCACGCGCGGTTGAAATATTCCGTTTCTCTTTCGCGGGAAACCAATATCACAATGCGGTCCATGATCGGGCGGGCCAACCGGTACCACCACTGGGAGGATATCCGGCGGTTTCAGTCTGAAGGGCTCGATATTTACGATCTTGGCGGCCACTATCGCGGCACCTCCGATGAGAAGTTGCTGCGGATCAACCGCTTCAAAGAGGGTCTCGGCGGCCGCATTACCACCTGCTTCCACTGCACGGTGCCGCTGACAGTCCCTGGCCGCTTGTATCTTTGGGCGGCGGATCGCAGGAAGCAGTGGAAAACGTCAGGAAGTACCACTCCCGAGCGCATCCCTGTTCCCACCACCGGGGACAACATCATCTAGAGGCTTTTCCGGGTCATGCCTTATATCCGAATCGCACATAGCCTGCGCCGGTACCGGTGGCCACGCGCCATCACCGGCATCCTTGGAATGCTGTTGCTGATTTTTCTGGCGGGACAGCCCGCTATAAAGGGGCAGGCCGGCGCTGGAGCCGGCGCCGACAGTGACGGGGCCTACCGGCTGGGTCCTGGAGACCACATCGGCATCAGTCTGCCCTTTGCCGATGAGATCAATAACAAACCGCTGATCATCGATACGGAGGGTAATATCAACATCCCCTTCGCAGGGCGGGTCCGCGTGTCCGGAATGACAACGGCGGAGTTGGAGAAGGCGCTGCGAGACAAGCTGTCGCCTTATTTCGAAAACCCGCCGGTGGTTGTCAACATTCTCGAATATGGCAGCCATACTGTTTCGGTAATCGGTGAAGTACATACCCCGGCGATACATCAGCTGCGCGGAAAGGAGACTCTCATTGAGATCCTGTCGGCTTCCGGTGGAACGACCCCGGAAGCAGGGCCCCGGCTTGAGATAACGCGCGACGTTAACTATGGCCTGCTGCCGCTGCCAGGGGCGCGGGTCGATATTTCTGGTAAGTTCTCGAAGGCCGAGGTGGAGATCGCGAGCCTTGGCGGCACCGCCAGTAACATTCTCCTGCGCCCCAATGACATCATCAGGGTCCCACGGGCACGACTGATCTATGTGCTTGGCGAAGTCCACAAGCCGGGCGGGTTTCCGCTTCGCGACAATGAATCGGCTTCAGTGCTCCAGGCGCTGGCGCTGGCGGAAGGACCGCTTCCGACTGCAGGTATAAGCCGGTCCGAGATCTTACGTGCAGAAGAGGGAGGCGCACGTCACGCCATCCCGGTCAATCTCAAAAAGGTGCTCAACCGGGAGGACCCGGACGTCGCATTGATGGCGGATGACGTATTATTCCTTCCCAACAGCAAAGCCAAGAGCGCAACACTGAGGGGCCTGGAGACAGCCCTCCAGATAGGAAGCGGGGTAGTGATATGGGGTCGTTACTAAACAGCTACAATCCGATAGTTCCAGCTGGACCGCTCGGCCATGCGGTGACAGAAGCGCCCGCCGCACCGTATTATTCGGCACACGCCACGGGGCTCGACGACGTTTTCAGCCGATTGTGGAAAGGACGCGCGGCGATTGCAATATCCGCGCTTCTGGGCACGAGTCTCGGGTTGTTACTCTGCTCGTTCCAACAGCGAACTTACCGCTCAACAGCGCTGATTGAAGTCGGTGGAACGAACGACAATCTCGTGAATACGCGTGACGTTGATCCAACCGTATCGTCTCTGAACTTCGGTGCTGACTCTTACCTTCAGACACAGATCAAGATCGTCGAAAGCAATACGCTGCTTACAAAAGTAATTCAACGAATGCAGCTGGAGGCTCATCCTGAACTGCTTCGCCATGAAGGGCTGGCGGCCAGGATTTACGGTGCGATGAGAATTGCGAAGCCCTCCCGGAAGGTGCAGATGGAAGACTACATCGACTGGATGAAAGCACGGTTGGCTATCCATATCCCGGCTCAGACCGGAATGTTCGAGATCGCGTTTGAGGGACCCAATCCGAAAATTGCTGCGGATACTGTCAACGCAATAGTGCAGGAGTTCATCGACAACAGGGTGCAGGCACGGATCCAGGCCGGGCAGGCGACCAGCGCCTGGCTGACGCAACAGATCGCAGAGCTGAGAAACAAGGTGCAAAGGTCGGAAGAGGCGATGCAGGCTTACGCGCGGTCGACCGGCCTGCTGTATACGTCCGAGAAAGACAGCATTGTAGAGGTTCAGCTGCGTCAGTTGCAGGAGGCCCTTTCGAAAGCTCATGAGGCTCGCGTAATACAGCAGTCCCGTTATGAATTGCTGAGTACCGCAACGCCGGATTCGCTCCCTCAGGTCGTCGACGACCAGACGGTGCGGGATTATTCAACCCGACTGACGGATTTGAGGCGTCAGTTGGCGGAGTTTCGGCCTGTGCTGGCGCCCGGTCACTACAAGATTCAGCAATTGCAGGCGCAGATCGCGGAGGTTGCGGGTGCGCTGGACCGGAAGCGGCAGGACGTAATCGGACGGATTCGTAACGACTTCGAGGCGGCACAGAAGCAGGAAAAACTCCTGGAAGATTCCTATCAGGCGCAATCAAAGCTCGTTCGGGAGCAGTCCACGAAGGCCGTGCAATATGACGTATTGAAGGGTGAGCTGGACGCGAACAGGCTGATGTACCAGTCTATTCTTCAGAAGGTCAAGGAAGTGGGTATTGCTTCCGCGATGCGGGCCAGCAATATCTCCATCGTCGACAGCGCGAAGGCCGCCCGCAAACCGTTCCGTCCGAATCGGAATGCTTATCTGAGCGCCGGGTTTGGCGTTGGGACGCTGCTTGGTGCGCTGCTGGCGCTCGTCCCCCCGCGGCGCCTGCGGCGGGCGGATCCGCCCAGCATTGTCGCCCGGCAGCTGGGACTTCCGGAACTTGGGTCGATTCCGCTCGTGATTTCCCGCAACGGTCGTTCTTCGATCGGAACTCTCAGAGAATCGAAGGTCTCTGCTCTGACGGAGCCACTCAGGGCCACCATGGTTTCGGTCCTTCTGACCAGGGACGCCGGCAGAAGCGGCCATCGGCCAGGAGTCATCGTCATGACCAGCTGCGGCAGGGGCGAGGGCAGGAGCACAGTATCGGCCAATCTTGCGCTCGCTTTCACGGAAGCGCATCACCGGGTCCTTCTGATTGACGCCGACGTGCGTAATCCACACCTGGCTCGTCTGCTGTCACTTACAGATGACCGCGGTCTGACCGATATTCTGTCCGAGTCCAGATCAATCGGAAGTTATGGCATCGAGGAATTAGCACAGCCTTCGGAGGTGCCAGGACTGCATCTGCTCGCAGCAGGAAGTGCCCCTGCTGCCGCGCAGGGACTACTGCACTCGGCGCGAATGGCGGACCTCGTGTGGAGAGTAAGAAATGAGTTCGACGTGGTTATCATCGACACGGCTCCCGTTCTCACATACTCTGACGCGCGGACTCTTGGAAAGCTGTCCGACGGTGTGGCGTTTGTCATCCGGGCAGGAAAGACAGGTCCCGAAGACGTATGGACCGCCATGTTGCGCCTTTCGGAGGACGGGATTCCGTTACTCGGCACGATTGCGAACGGGCGGGAGAGAAGTAAGGTGAAGGGCGCCAGCGAGAAGCCAGTCCGGCGGCGGGCGGCTCGAGGCGCGCTGCAGTCTATCCTGGAACCGGATGCGGAGTGAATGAGGGCGCCATGTATCCAGGCAGGGCGGAAATATCGGCAGCGGAATCGGCGCCTCGCAGCATAGCAGCCTGGCAACGTACAGGCGCCATGCCGATCAAGGTGCTGCATGTCATTAACAGTCTCGGGATCGCGGGGGCTGAGCTGGCGCTGTTCCGATTGATCAACCATTCCGACCATGCTCGATTCCATATGAGCGTGGTTGCGCTTCTCTACGAAGCACCGCTGGGGGAGCAATTGAAGCAGGCGGGTGTGTCCGTCGATTGCCTGGATTTAAAGAAGGGGAGCTGGAACGTCGATGCGGTGCCCCGGCTGACCCGCCTGCTGCGACGCGACAGGCCTGATATTGTCCAGACCTGGCTTCAGCAGAGCGACCTGACCGGCGGGATCGCGGCACGGCTGGCAGGAATCAGTCACGTG
This sequence comes from uncultured Solibacteraceae bacterium, assembly GCA_964639095.1. Taxonomy (GTDB): domain Bacteria; phylum Acidobacteriota; class Terriglobia; order Bryobacterales; family Bryobacteraceae; genus BOG-234. The sequence goes on along the minus strand of CAZXCO010000958.1, from coordinate 946 downwards.
TTCTGGAACATCCGGCACAGCACACTGCATCCGGTATTTACTCCTCGCCACACTCAGATCGTGACGAAGCTCTGTGCGAAGATGGCTCGATTTGTACCGGAGCGAGTGGTGTGTTGTTCGGAAGCGTCGCGAAGGGAGCAGATCCAGCTGGGCTACCCCGCGGAGAGAATGCACGTGATCCCCAACGGCGTCGATATGAGCCGCTTCAAGCCTGACGGCGCGGCGAGACAGCAGTTCCGGCAGGAATTGGGTATCGGAGACGACTTCCTTTTCGGCGCCGCAGGCCGCCTGCATGCGCAGAAGGATTACCCGAATCTTATTACCGCTGCGGGTGAGATTGCGCGCAGCCGTCCCCGGAGCCACTTTGTATTCTGCGGCGAAGGAGTCACGGACGAGAATCCCGAACTCCGTGAGCGGATAAACGCGACCGGCTTTCCCGAGCGCTTTCACCTGCTGGGGCAGCAAAGAAACATGCCGCGATTCATGGCGGCGCTGGATGTCTTCGTCTCAGGCGCACGCTTCGGCGAAGGATTTCCAAACGTGGTCAGCGAGGCCATGGCGTGCGCGGTGCCGTGCGTGGTGACCGACGTCGGAGACTCGGCTGTTGTTGTCGGGGACACAGGAATCGTGGTGCCGCCTGAACAGCCGGCCCGCCTCCGTGACGCCGCGTTGACACTCGCAGAACTGGATCCGGACCATCTGCACCGGCTCGGGTTGTCGGCCCTCGATAGAGTCCGCGAGCGGTTCAGCCTGCGGCGAATGGTTGAGTCCTATCAGCAGTTGTATGCGGCGACGGTGCGGGCGGGAGCCTGATGAAGAAGATCCGCGTTCTTCAGGTCCTGCCCGGCTTCGTAGTCGGGGGCGCCGAGCGGCTGGTCGTTCATCTGATGCGTGCGTTGGACAGCGACCGCTTTGAGGTCAGTGCGCTCAGTCTGTATGGAAGGCA